>CAZSDJ010000102.1:0-2510 GCA_964605645.1 uncultured Planctomycetia bacterium | reverse complement strand
AGGGGACGTTTCCCTCTGTTATAACTCACTGCAAACAAAAGAGTTATAAACGGGTGTTTTCCAAAAATATGCGGAAAATGCCAATACATAACTGACTGATTGACAAATACTTATAAACGAGGGAAACGTCCCCTTTTTACTATGCAACAAAAGTGTTGTCAACGAAAATGTTGCATAGTGTTATTGTCCGGCTTGACCGGACAATCCAGTACTTGTTTGTTATCTTCTGGATTCTCCGGCTGAACCGGAGAATGACAAAGAGAATTTAATTAAATATTTTCGCAATAAGAGTTACAATCCACCATTCCATAAATAAAATAATTTGGTATAATGTTATTTAATTATGGTTAGAATAAAAAATATAAAAATTATATTAGCGGTATTTATTCTTAGTTTGTTTTTTACACCTGCTAATTTTTCTGTGGCTAAAGAAACTGATTTAGAATATCCAGGCCTTTGCGCAGTATATCTTACCGGGATTGGTTGTGGGAATTGTGCTCTAACTGATCCTATAATTCTTTCTGATTTACTTGCCCAGTATAAAGATTTTGTAGTAATTGAATATGAGATTTATAAATTACGGGAAGCAAATCAGAAGGTATCTACCAAATATTTTGAAAATTATTTATCTGGCACTCGTCCGGGGGTACCTTTTTTTATTTTAAATAAAAATTTAAAAGCCTTAGGGGGTAATCAGGTTGTTAAAGCTCAAGAATTATTAGACGAAAAAGAAACAAATTCTTGCCCGCTACCATCGGGGGAAAGCAAAGATTTTAAAAATTTAGATTTAAATTACTTACCCGGTAAAGCAAAAATATGGCATAAAGATAGGGTTTTAATCAAGGAAGATAAAAATGCGAAGGGAAACAATTTAAAGGAATTACTTACAACACCTGATATTAATTTGGTTTTAGAAAAAATAAAATATCAAAAGATTGAACCTAAAAAAGTTTTAATTTCAAAAGGGGAGATATCTTTTAAAAATGCAATTCAGGCCAACGGGTGGTTATTTCAGTGGGGTAGAAGTAAAATAAGTAAAGATAAGCCTACCGCCAAGCAGCCAATAAAATCCACTGAGCCAGAAGTTACGCCCGATACACAAAAGGTGCTCATTGGTCATATATTCTTTTTAAAAGAAAAAATTAAAACTAAGAATTTATATATTTTAATAGAAGCTTTAATTATATTACTGCTTGTTCTGTTGTTGCTGAGAAAAAAATTAAAAATTGCAATTATCATATTGTTGTCTTTAGCAGCTATAGCAGCGATTTTTATTTTAGCTAAAAATATTCCGCCTAATTTATTAAGATCCTTTAGCACTAAAGTACCCTTTCCGGTATTTACTTTTCTGATTGCTATTGTCGATGGGTTTAATCCTTGCAACTTATTTGTCTTAACTTTATTGCTAGCACTTTTAATTTCAGCTTCGGGAAGTAAAAAAAGAGTTTATTTAGTGGGTTTTACTTTTGTATTTATAGTTTTTATGTTTTATTTTCTGTTTATGGCTGCCTGGCTTAATATTTTTAAATATTTTAATTACTTTGCCTCACTGCGTATGATTATTGGGAGTATTGCAATTTTAGCCGGTTTAATTAATTGTAAAGATTATTTCTTTTTTAAAAAGGGAATTTCTTTAACCATCGGAGACAAACAAAGAGGTGTACTTGTTAAAAAAATGGATCGGGTCAGAAAAACTATTGCCGGCGGGTCGCTGTTTATGCTCATTGTATCTTCGATGGGGTTAGCAATTTTCAGTTCATTCGTTGAACTTCCTTGTACGGCAGGATTTCCGATAATATTTACAACTGTTCTTGCTAATAAAACGGCGGCAGCAACCGGGAGTTATTATTTATGGATATTACTTTATAATTTAGTTTATATATTACCTTTAGCGTTAATAGTTGCAATATTTGGGTATACGTTTAAAGCCCAAAGAATTGGCCAAAAACAAATTAAAATTATAAAGTTGATTGGTGGGATTATTATGATAGTTTTAGGTTTAATTCTTTTAATCAACCCTCAGCTTGTCGGGGTCGCTTTACAGTAAAACTTATTTGAATAGTCTGTTTAATTTCTAATTACTCTAATTAACCTAATTTCTAATCAATAACTAATAACCAATGTCAATTACAAAACAATTATTTTTAAACAGATTTTTATATTTCTCTATTTGATCATTAGGATTTAGTTAGGTCAATTAGAAATTAGTAATTAGTTATTTATGAGATTACCATATTTATTATTTTCTGATGAAGAAGGTAAAATCTGCTCACATCCTTATCTGAGAATGGCAGGGGCATTATTAAATAAACCTTATTTACCTGCTGAGGAAGAATTAATTACTGCTCCTTCAGGAACAACATTTTTTTATTTACCGGATAGTTATTCTTTCGGTTATGATCCCGTGGCGCAAAAATTTGAAAAATTGGAGGAATATCAAGGAAAAAGAGCGTACCCGGTGGCAGCTTTTCTTCCGCCTTCATACTTGCGTTTGTATAATCCTTTAGCAA
>CAZSDJ010000101.1:0-2511 GCA_964605645.1 uncultured Planctomycetia bacterium | reverse complement strand
CTGATGAGTCTAAATTTATTACTGGCAGTGAACTAATTATAGATGGTGGCTATACCGCACAATAGAATTACGGGCAACCATTGTGCCTAACAACGCAAAACTACCCAACGCTTTTAGCACAGGTGATTGGCCACGTTATAATAAAATACATGGGACGGCAAACTGTGTAAAAAATACTAACAAATTCTTTGTTAATAAAACAAAGGCATGGGGGGTAAGTCTTAAAATATCAGTTTACCCTTGGATTTTCTATTAGATTCTTCGGCAAACTTTCTTTCTGTTGCTTATATAATAAATAACTATAATACTTTTTTGGTCATCTACAAGATAGATAATTCTATGATTACCGACTCTTATTCTAAAAATCTTATCTGTGCCATGAATTTTACAGATATTTTTTGGAAAAGGATTTGTTGCGATAGACTTTGTTATTTTTCTTTAATTTTTCTTTAAGTTTGTCAAAAGAAATAGTTGGCTCATCCCGCCTTTCAGCAATGATTGAATGGTCTTCCCCTCTAAGGAAGAAAGGTAAGCAGGGTGGATGCCTTAAAATAGATGAAGCAAATTTTCTTGCATAAATTTTTATATCAGAGTGCAGTAGGGTTTTTTAAAAGTAGAGAATACATTGAAACAACTTTTAGGAAGTGATAAGGTATTTAATCGATTTTTGGCTCTCTATGGTATAGGATTAGTTTTATTTTTTATCAGCTGGATTATTTCCTTCTATTTATTGCCGGAAGGTTTACTGAGAGGAGTTGGTGTTTTTGGAGCATTAGCCGGAGATAAAGCAGCAAATGATATGTTTATTGAATTTATAAAAATATTTAGCTTGAATCTCCTCGGATGGTCGTTTATTATTCTTGGTAACTATATTCTGCGGATAAATTATTTTTCCTTTGGATATCTTATTCCATTGGCCTGGATGATAATGTATGGGGCTACATTGGGATCAAACTCATTCTCTATTCCTCTTGAGGAATCCCTGGCTCCTTCTCTGTCAGTTTTCAGCCGTAGCGGATTGTATGAAATGTTGGCAGCAACACTTCTAGCTGTAGCCACTCATTCCATCTCGGTTAATAAATCAACTAGTTTTTTCTCAAAATCTAAACCGGTCCCTGAAGATAAAAGAACCCCTTTAAATAAAGAAGATTGGATAGCTATAGGAATTGCGCTACTGCTTCTTGTCGGTGCGGCTTTGCGTGAATCCTATATGATTATAAATTTATAAGAAAAAATTATATTTTCCAAAAGATCTTTTAGTATTATAATGATTGGTGATTCGAGCCTGTAAAACCAGAAAATAAAATCTTATTTATAAATTTAATTGTCTGGGTTTCAAGTTGTTTTAATCCTGGTTGTTCGATTGGAAAATGCCCAGCTCCTTGTAAAATTGCAATATCTTTATTGTTTTTAAATTTATCAAAAGTTAGTTTACTTAAACTCAAATCTGTCCATCGATCATTCTCTGGGTGAGCAAGCAATAAAGGGCATCTGTTAAAAAATTCTGGTTCCACTTCCGGATTATAATTTATCATTGAAGTAATCAATTTTACGGGGATACTGGCTCCTGAGGATGTTTTGTCTTTTAATAGTATATTTTTGATATGATTATCGTTGACAATAGCATTCATGTTGGCAACTAATTTCATAGGTAGCCTTAGATTGCAATTAATGTGTGATAGAAAATTTAGAAAATGTATTCCGATCCTACCGATAAATACATTTGAAGCCGAATAATCTCTTACTTTTTGTAACCTTTGATCTAGCAAATTGGTAAAAATCAAACCAGCTACATTGATATTATTACAGCCGGCATGATAGGCTAACATCCCTCCAGCACTCAAACCAAACAGTACAATTAATTTTTTATTATCTTTTTTAATTTCCCGTGATATTAGAAATTTAACAAGATTCACCCATGTTTCGTAACTTGGTGTGTTGTTATTTGATTCCGTTAAACCGTAACCAGGCAAATCGGGACAGATAACTTCATACCCATTTTTAAAAAGAGGTATTCCAATAAAAGATAATAATCTCCCGTTTCCACCTACACCATGTAGTAATATTATTTTTACTTTTGACTTAGGAACAGGATAAAAATCAATATGTATTTTCATCTTATTCCAGCACAGTGATTTTTCGATAGGGTAGAAGCCTTTAGTAATTCTGTTATGACCAGGAAGATAGTGTTGTATTTTTTTCCAGCTTGGCTGATCTTTATATGTTTTCATATTTTAATCCGTTGATCTATATAATCTATAATTTTTAATTTTTGTGGAAAAATTTTAAAAGGTGATTTTAGAAAGAAAAGCGTAGGTTTTATATTTTTTAATACTATCCTATCATAACTATATGTTTGAGGTCTAACATTCAAACTAGAAGGAATCTCAAATATATGATATTATTTTGCACTGAAAATTATTTAATGATACCCTAATTTATGGTAATCTCCATAAAAAAACTATAGATAAAAGAATAGGAAGAACTATTGTTATGCATAAATTCAAAATA
>CAZSDJ010000100.1:0-2585 GCA_964605645.1 uncultured Planctomycetia bacterium | reverse complement strand
GACTAAATGTTATATTTTTTGTAAGGTGAGAAAAATAAAAAATGTTTCAACGCCGTTATATCACGTGGATATTACACCGTAATATATCCTGATCTTAATACATTTTATATATGGACTTTCAGACCCCTCCTAAGACGACCTACACCAATATCGCGGCTAAAGAATATTTTGATGGTGTATGTCCCACGTGCCAGTCTAAAGCACTAAAACCCCGGTCTAGTTATACAAGAACAATTGTGGACTTAGGGAGTCCCAGAGAAAAACGATATGTCCGTATTGGCGTCAAGTATTTTATATGTAAGGATTGCGGTACTCAATTTTCACCTAAACATCCCGATTATCCTCCAAAATTAGAGTACACGCCGAGCATTATCCTCTATGCCTTGGAGCGGTACTATCAAGGGAATGTGACGGCCCCACAAATTGCCGATGTGCTTAAAAACTGCCATCACGTGGACGTGCCCCCTGATACTATCTATACTTGGATAAAACTTCACTCCGAAGCCTATCTTAATTCAATTAAGAAGGATAAATCGCTTGACGAAGCCGAGTTAATTAAAGCGGTGACCATTGATGGGACTTTTACCTCAACCGGAAGGGATATTATCGGAAAAAAAAAGCCTGTGGTCTCATTATCGGTCACCAGAGAAAAAAACGGGACTTACTTACTCACATTGTCAGAAAAGAGACCGTAGATGCAACGGTCCGACTTCTGAAACGGTTAAAAAACTTAGGGGTGGACCCCGACCTCATTACTTGTGATCTTTCCCCTACCCTTATCGCCGGCATCAGGCAGGTATTCGGAGAAGAGGTTATCCAAATTGACCTTTTTCACGTCATGCAAGAGTTAAATCGAGGGATTAAGGCGGATTTACTTGAATTTCGCAAGAAACGATTTGATAAGGAAAGAAATGAGTTAAAGGATTTACGTGATTGGGTGAAAAAGATACAAGCGGGCATGGAGGGGAATAAAAGGTGTACAAAATCGCTGAGATCTGCCCCTCCAATACCCGATATTGATTCTGCGGCCGGAGTTAGCGGCTTATGCCGTAAATTTACGTTAGATGTGGTTGACATCCTAACCATCTCCGCACCTACTCGCTTTTTTCGTGAACTGCGGGATTTTATTGGAAATGTAGAGCGTATGGAAAAGCCGCTCGATTATTTTTGCGACAGGGTACTAATTGCTATGCCCACACATCGATTCACAGAAAAGGGAATGAGACGGGTCAAGAAAGAAATTTTAAAGAAGCTAAAAACAGTTTATCTTCAGTATAGAAAGCCCTTAAGCAAAAAAAGCTTGGAATTTTATCATGCGCACGATGTACTCTTTTTTCAGCCCGAGAACCTTACTAAGAAGCGCCGAGAATTATTAGACTCGCTATTAGGTGCGCAACCCGAATTAACCATTTATCGGCATATGACTCTCATGTTAGGGGAGCTCTCGAGACTCCCTCCCGAAGAAATAGACGGGCATCAAATCGATGATCTGACCCCCTCTCCCTCCTTTTCCAAAAAGTTAAACACCGCAATCCGCACCATTAAAAGGCATAAATCCAAAATCCTTCGCTTTGTCACGTTTTCCCAAACCCACCCTGACTTTGTCAAGGGACAACGAGCAAACATGGAGTATTATAACACGAAGTTTAAGGAACCTTTTGAATCCGGTAATAATCTTCTTAAGAAAGAACGTCTTATGGGGCGTTTAGAAGCGCAGTTTTCCGGTAAGGTAGAATGGTTTTTAGATGATAAAGCTCTAACTTAATTATACAAAAAATATAACATTTAGTCCCAAAATTAAGAAAAAAACAAAATTACAAGATAAGAGTAAATACACCTCAACTAATTTGTATATATTTACACAAGATTAAATATAAAATGTATATATTTAAATACATCTGATCACATTTATTATTTAGAAATACTTACCTTTAATAAAAATGATCAAAATTGACGCCAGTTCATTTATTTATTCAATTAAAATGGATTGGATAAGCGTTTTAAAGGAGTTATATGAAGAGTTAATAATTACCGATTCGGTGCATCAAGAGGTTATAGTAGAGGGAAAAAAAAAGAGGAAGGCAGATGCTTTCATTGGCGAGAAGAAACTAAGGAAATATAACATTCAAATCCATGATGTAGAAAAGAATAAAGAAGATGAGATGGGATTAGGTGCAGGCGAAACAGATACCATCTTAAATGCTCTTGAATTAAATTGTGACTGCTTGATAGACGATAAAAAGGCCATTAGGATCGCGGATAGTCTTGCTTTGCCTGTGATTAGTGTCCCTATATCACTTTTGAATGCCTATAAACATCAGATAATCAATGATGAAGAATTTGATAAATATTTCCAAAACTGGATTAGTGTTGCTAGCCCTTCTTATGAAGATATTTTTCTAATAAAAAAAGCAAAAGAGGTATTGACTGAATAATGTCAAGAAATCTTTCCGTAAGAATCAAAAAGAATACTTTAAAAGAATTGGATAGCTTAGCCGAGCTACTAGGTGTGGATCGAGCTTCTATAGTGAGGGATGTTATTAACAAAGGATTAGATACGAAAAAGATAGATATTGCTCTTGAAT
>CAZSDJ010000099.1:0-2819 GCA_964605645.1 uncultured Planctomycetia bacterium | reverse complement strand
TGCGCTTCAACCAGGCACCGTTAGTAAACAAACAGGACAACAACTACCTCTACAACGGCAAAGAACTCCAGCAATTTGGTCTAGATTGGTATGATTACGGGGCGAGAATGTATGATGCGGCTCTGGGCAGGTGGCACGTGATAGATAATAAAGCGGAGAAATATTACGGATGGAGTCCTTATGTATATGCTAAAAATAACCCAATAAGGTTTATTGACCCTGACGGAAATGAAGTTGTCGAATCTAATGATCCAATTTTACAAAAAAAGACTACAAACCCTAAATCAAAAGCTATAAAAACTGCAATGGCAAGAGGAGAAGCACGTGCCAATATTTTAAGAAAGTCTACCAAAGTTTTATTGGATATGCATTATGGTGGAAATTATGATAATGTAGATCCAAATAATTTTTATACAAAAGCCAGCGCAATTCAAAAAAGAATGAGTGTTCGTTTTTCAGAAGGGAAAGCAGAAGTTAGCTGGGATGAAAATATAAAGAACAGTCAAGAAGGAAAAGTAAAAAATGATGTAAAGGGTTTGATTAAAAGTAATATTAAGGGTAAAGTTAAGGATAAACTGTTAAAAAAAGCTGTTGCAAAAAAGGTAATTACTGAGGGAGCCAGTCAAATTATCGATAAATCGACAAGTTTTGTTGGTTATATGCTAAAAGCAAAAGAGACTGGAGGTGGTCTTCCTCTTTCAGAAAGCACTAAAGCTGCGATTCTTATTCAGGTTGGAAGATCCTCAAAAGAAGTAAGAGAACAACTACAAAATATTATTAAGTCAGAGAATGATAAATTATTGAAAAGAATTAATAACATCCAGAATTAACAGAAAAATGAAAAAGTATATATGTATTTTCGTTATTTTCTTAACAGGATTTTACTTTGTTTCTGCCCAGGAAAACGAACAATTGCTTAATAGATTAAATAATAAAATATCAAACAATCCTGAAAATCCATATTTCCTTAAAGCTAGAGGCGATGTAAAGATTTTATTGGGAAGCTATTAGAGATCTTAATAAATCTATTAAATTAAAACCTTCATATATAGAAGCACATTTGTCAAGGGGAATGGCATATTATAAAACACAATATTACGAAAAAGCCTTGAAGGACTTTAATTTTTGTATTGAACACACTGATTCAATATATGAAGAATTATTTTTTAATAGAGCACTAGTGTTTCATGCTTTAGAAAATTATCCCAAAGCAATTGCAGATTACAAAAAAACAGTTAAATTAAACAACAAATATGCTGATGCTTATTATAATTTAGGGTTAGTTTATATTGAAAAAGAGATGTATAACAAATCTAAGAGCATGTTAAATAAAGCATTAAAACTAGAACCAAAGGATAGCTATATTTTAGCAAATAGAGGATATGCTAATTACAAATTAAGATTATATAATGAAGCAATTAAAGATTTTCAGAATGTTTTAGAACAAAACCCTTCTATTAATGTAGCATATAAATGGATAGGACTTAGTTATTTTAAACTAGAACAAAAAGAAAAATCATGTTTTTATTTAAGAAAAGCTAAACAAAAAGGTATAAAAAATTTAGAGGAGTATATAGAAAAATGTAACTAAATTAGATTTTAGGAAAAATAAAATATAATATTTCATAAATTATGTTGTAAATCTTACATCTTTTAGAACAAAATTTTGTTTTAGAATCTTTTGTAATGAATTTTTTTCGGCAATATTCGCACTCTTTTTGAATTTCATCTTTTATTTCTTTTTGATACATATTTATTATTTTGTCGAAATATTTGTAATCAAAGCGTCGCAATATTTTTATTAAAGAAATCCTTAAATTTTTGTTTGGTAAGCATGGTATCGATGATGCTAAAGACGGTACTGCGGTCTTTTTCATCGAGTTCCTGAATTAACTTCACCTGTTCAATAAGGCCTTTATCTTCGACAGTCACTTCTTTGGGTACTTCACCTTCCAGGTGAACAAGCTGGTCAATAGAGATGCCGTAAAACTTGGCCAGTTTGTCCAGTATCTCAACCGAAGGCTCTACCAGTCCCTTTTCAATTTTGTTGTAGTGTGCAGGTTTTAGACCAATCTCTGCGGCCACTTGCTTTTGAAGAAATCCTTTTTCTTCTCTCAGTTTTTTAATATTCTCCGCAAGTTTCATATAGCAGTTGGTATTGTTTTACACAAAAATAGCGAATAAAGATATTTTTAGCAACAATATATCTTTTTTGTAAATAACGAATTGCTTAATTAGATATATTTATTTTGCTTTGTAATATCCAAATAAGATAAAAATAGTTTTAAGCTATGGAAATCCAACAGATCAAAGCCCGTTTAACCCTCCATGCAGTCCTGGGCCACTACAGAACTGGACATGCCCAAACCAGCAAGGAAACCCGCTAAAATCAACCGGGATAGGCTTGAAAGCAAGCTTTTTGCAAGTGTAAACGGAAGTGAGAACATAAAAAACAGCCTGTACCACCTTTTTAAAAGGCTCAGGAAAATCAATCCGGATATCCCAAACCAAAACCGATCCGGGCCAGTGTAATCGCCTATTGACTGAAACGCCATAAATTAAGGCAAATCCAGTGCATGGCCGGTCACAAGCACGTACACAGCAGCGTACGGTAACAAACTAAACAACTTAGACAGTCTGAAAAATAAATTAGAGAAATATCATCCTTTGACCTCCGAAGCTTCAGCGAATGAGATCAATTAAATAAAAAAAAGCTATTGATTTTGCAACTAAATATAGTTACTTTTGCGTTATGACTAAAAAAGAAAAATTAATTGCCCGGTTTTTAAGTATGCCAAATGATTTTCATTATAACGAGG
>CAZSDJ010000098.1:0-2848 GCA_964605645.1 uncultured Planctomycetia bacterium | reverse complement strand
GCAGCTGAGCTGACCCAACTAGATGTAAGCACCTCAAACGAGCTTCATCTAATGGTTGAAAATCCATTTACCTGGCTAAAACCGGCTTCTCAGCTTGGTTCAAAACGGATAATATTTCACCTTGAAACAGAGATAAATCACCAACAATTAATCTCCGAAATAAAAAAAAGTGGCATTGAAGCTGGAATATCCCTAAACCCTAAAACAAATATAGAAAAATTAAAACCGATTATAAAAGAGATCGATCTTGTTTTATTTATGGCTGTTAACCCCGGATTTTATGGAGCACCTTTTATTCCGGAAGTTTTAGATAAAATAAATGAATTTAAACAAATTTGGCCAAATAAAAAAACTGCTATCGATGGAGGGATTAAAGAAAGTAATTTTTTTGAGATAAAAAATATCGGCTTAGATTATATCTGCATTGGGAGCGCAATACTTAAGTCAGAAGACCCTAAACAAGCATTTTTAAAATTTAATCGTCTTTAGATGCCTACAAATTTAAAAAAGGTCTTATTGCATATTTGCTGTGGCGTTTGTGCCGGCCATGCCATAGAAGAACTACAAACTAGAGACTATCTCGTCTCCGGTTATTTTTACAATCCTAATATCCATCCTTATAAAGAATATCTGCTGAGAAAAAAAGAAGCTGAAAAAATAGCTAATCTTTATAACATAAAAATGTTAGAAGACGATTATGAACTTAAGAGATGGGAAAATACCTGTGATAGATTCAGCCAGGAAAAAGAAGGCGGCAGGCGTTGCAATCTTTGCTTTGAGTTACGGCTTGAAAAAACTTACCAAATAGCAGAAAAAAATAACTTTGATTATTTTACCAGCACCTTAACAATCAGCCCCCATAAAAACAGCCAAAAAATTTTTAAAATCAGGGAAGAAATTGGAGGAGATAAATTTTTAAAAATAGACTTTAAGAAAAAAGATGGTTTTAAGAAAACAATCGAAATTTCAAAAAATCTAAATCTCTACCGACAAAACTATTGCGGCTGTGTTTACAGCCTGAAAGCCAAAAACAACCTTACTGACACACCCGGTGTGTAAGTAAATTGGTAATTATGATAAAAAAGCATTATTATTCTTTTAATCAATATTTACGCAAAACCTTCGGCGCAAGAGTACATCGCCTCAGTTTAGATGCCGGCTTTAGCTGCCCTAATCTTGACGGCACCTTAAGCAGCCGAGGCTGCAGCTTCTGTAACAATAAAGCTTTCAGCCGCTATGCCAATCAAAAAAAACCAATTACACAACAAATAGAGGAATCGATGTACTTTGCCAGAAAGCGCTATAAGGCAAAAAAATTTATCGCTTATTTTCAAAGTTTTACCAATACTTATGCCGATATTAAAACTCTAAGAGAAAAATACAACCAAATCAAAGGGTTTGAAGATATCGTCGGGATTTCAGTATCAACCCGCCCGGATTGCATCGATAAAGAAAAATTAAATTTATTGTCTGAATTTAGCAAAGAGTATAAAGTTTATCTGGAATACGGCTTACAATCAATCCATGATAAAACTTTAAAAAGAATTAACCGCAAACATAGCTTTGCAGCTTTTAAAAAAGCAATCAAATTAACCAAAAATTATAAAGATATTCATCCCGCCGCCCATATTATCTTAGGCCTCCCCAGCGAAACTAAAGAAGATATGCTGGAAACCGCTAAAACCTTAGCCAAAATGCCTTTATGGGGCCTAAAAATCCATTGTTTGCATGTTGTAAAAGACACGACTTTAGCCAAACAATACAAAAAAGGTCAAATTCAGCTTCTCAATAAAGACCAATATTTAGATATTTTAATAGATTTCTTACAATACATCCCCAAAGATTTTGTTATTCTGAGATTAGTGTCTGACGCAAACCCAAGTCAACTGATTGCTCCAAAATGGATAAACCAGAAAAGCAAGATACTACAAGAATTAGATAAAAGATTAGATGAAGAAAATATTCAGCAAGGTAATCTAGTTGGCTGATAGCTTAACTCGAGAAACAAAATTTTTTTCGCGCCAGTATGATTTTTTCTTGAGCTTTTTATAACAGAAAACCCAGACAAACCCAGAAACCCAAAACCCAGACGAAACCCAGACGCTTTTGATAAATCTCTTGCTATCAATAGTTTACACAACAAATAAATAATTTTAAACGCTTTGATACTCTTTACTATTAATTAATTTCAAACAAATATAAAAAAAATTATCAAAAAAAAGGCATTATTTACCCAGACAGTAGATGCGCATACATGAAAATATAATATTTGTTCTGTATTTTACTGAGCTATAAATAAATAGCGAAAGTGTCTGAAATTTCTTTTTCAAAAATTAGGCGGATTCCGCCTAATACTTACCCCTCTTATATATAGAGGAAATAAATCGCCAAATTCTTTCATTTTTTTTTAAAAAAATTAACAAAATATGCTATAATTTAAGAAACAGGGTTAGAAAATCCCAGAAAATGCGGATTCCGTATAAGAATTGTTAGAATCAAAGGAATAATTAAAAAATATTGACAAAAAAGGTATAAATATGGTATATTAGCTATACCGTGGAATTTGAATTTGATATTAAGAAAAGTAAAGCAAATAAGAAAAAACATGGGATTGATTTCATAGAGGCACAAACCTTATGGGAAGATCCTAATTTGATAGAAATTCCTGCCAAAACAAGTGATGAACCTAGATTTTTAGTAATTGGCTATATTTCTGATAAAGCTTGGTCAGGAGTAATTACCTATAGAGATAAAAAAATAAGAATTATTTCAGTACGTCGGTCTCGGCCAGAGGAGGTTGAAATTTATGAAAGCTAAAGATTTTGATAAAAAATTTGAAGAAGGAAAA
>CAZSDJ010000097.1:0-2893 GCA_964605645.1 uncultured Planctomycetia bacterium | reverse complement strand
GGCGTCAATTGCAGGGCAAAAAGTCAAGGGTCAAATTCAGCCATACTCTTGACAGACATACTTTCTTAAATAACTCGATTGTCAAGAGTGGCTTCATTTAACCTCTTTACTTTCTTTAGATTTTGTATTATTATCTTCTTCTTTGTTATCTTCTGATTTATTTTCTTTTTCTTCATTTTTGCCTGATTCTTCTTCTCTTTCTTCTTCTTTGTTTTCTTTCTCTGCATTTTTAGTTTCCGCTTTTTCTTGCTTTTCTGTTTTTTTATCTAATTCTTCTTCTTTCTTCAGTGCTTCCTCTTTCTTCGCTGCTTCCGTGGTTGCAACTTTACTTATCTCTTTTGTTACCCAAACAAATTTTAAAATTATTTGGTTTAGGCAGGTAAGAAAACCTGTTAACGGTGCCGCCAATCCTGAAACTGCTTGCGCTAGTAAAACTTCCCGGCCCGGCAACTTAGCTAAAGATTCTAATTCTTCTTTGCTTATTTTCCGGCCTTCAATTATCCCACCTTTGATTACAAAAGCTTCATTCTCTTTAGTAAAATCAACAACTGCCTTACAAGGTTTGACAATATCTTCATTGTATACAGAAATTATCCCGGTTTCACCCTGAAGATAATCGCCTACATTCTCTAAATTTGTATTTTTTAAGGCTTTGTTAATTAAAGAATTTTTTGCCACAAAAACATAACTATCGACTACCCTTAAATCATTTCTCAGTTGACTCAAGGCAGAAGATTTTACATTATTAAAACCAATAAAAAAATAAACAGAAGAATTATTTATTCTTTCTTGAATTTTTTTGATAATATTTTCTCTGATCGCCAAGCCAATAGTTTTTGTTTTCATAGTTATACTTTAATCTTAACCGACGGGCTCATCGTGGTTGACAAATAAAAAGTTTTTATAAGTTTTCCTTTTAAATTTTGAGGCCTGCCTGCTTCTATCGCAGAAATAAAAGTCTTTATATTTTCAATTAAATCTTCTTTTTTAAATGAGATCTTTCCAATTCCGGCATGAATACATCCTACTTTATCTGCACGAAAATTAACTTTGCCTTTTTTTGCCTCTTCTATAGCTTGGGCAATATTTTCGGTGACTGAACCGGTTTTAGGAGAAGGCATTAACCCTCGCGGCCCGAAAAACCTTCCTAATCTACTAACCGTTTTCATCATCGCCGGTGTTGAAATGCAAGCGTCAAAATCAGTCCAGCCCTTTTTAGTTATTTTTTCTATTATTTGATCATTACCAATATAATCCGCTCCCGCTTTTTTAGCTTCTGCTTCTTTATTCGATTCGCAAAATACTAAGATTTTAGCTTCTTTACCTGTACCGTGCGGTAAAACAACCGCTCCTCTTATCATTTGATCTGTACTTTTTGGATCAATACCTAACTTCCCACTCACTTCAACTGTTTCATCAAATTTAACAGGGGGATATGATTTTAAAATATCTACTGCTTCCTGAAGAGGATAAGCTTTATTTTTATCTATTAATTGCAACCTTTGTTTATAAATCTTTCCGTGCTCCATTTCTACCCTCCGACAACCTTCAAGCCGCAGCTTCTCGCAGTACCTTCAATGATTTTCATTGCCTGTTTTATATCAGTAGTATTTAAATCTACTAATTTTTCTTTAGCGATTTCTTCAATATCAGATTTTTTTACTTCCCCGATAATTTGCTTACCGGCTTCGGGAGAAGCTTTCGCCAAATTAGCGGCTCTTTTCAACAAAAAAGCAACCGGCGGGCTTTTTACAATAAAATCAAAACTTCTATCCTTGTAAACATTAATTATAACCGGAAGTACTATCCCTTCTTTTTGCTTAGTTTTATCGTTAAATGCCTTACAAAACTCCATGATGTTTACGCCATGCTGGCCCAATGCCGGCCCCACAGGAGGGGCTGGATTAGCACTACCCGCCGGAATTTGTAATTTAATTTGCCCTACCGGTTGCTTCTTTTTTTTCTTTTTAGCCATATTATTTTTAACCTCTTTAAATCCTATATCCTAAATCCAAAATCCTATATTTTCTCCACTTGCCAAAATTCTAATTCAACAGGAGTAGTTCTGCCAAATATTGAAACACTCACCTTTAATTTTCCTTTTCCCGGATATACTTCATCAACTACACCGGTAAAATTAACAAAAGGGCCTTCTCCTACTCTTACCCCTTCACCTTTTTCAAAACTAACTTTCGGCGCGGGTTTTTCTTCACTTTCTTTTGCCTTGTTTAAAATCTGGTCAACTTCTTCTTCTGAGATAGGTGAAGGTTTTTTACGCGGCCCGATAAAAGTTGTGATCCCCGGTGTATTCTTTACAAAAAGCCAAGTATCCTTATTCATTTCCATGCGAACCAATATGTATCCGGGAAAAAACTTTCTTTCCAACACCTTCTTCTTGCCAAACTTAACTTCAGTAACTTGTTCTTTGGGAATTACAATTTTATCAATCAAATCATCATAATTGTGAGCTTTAATCTTTGCCTCTAAATTCCACTTGGCTTTTTCTTCGGCTCCGCTTAGCGTATGAACAATATACCATTTATGCATTTTAAAATTATCCTAAAAATAATTGAATCAATTTGGAAAAACCTAAATCAATCCCCCAAATATATAAAGTCAAAAAACTAGCCACCACTATCACAATAAAACTAGCTGAAACAATTTCTCGCCGAGAAGACCAATGAACTTTCTTCATCTCTTCTCGTACTTGCTTAAAAAACTTTGGGATACCTTTAATCTTCTTTATCATATCTTCGTATTTCGTATTTCGTATTTTGTATGTCGTTTGTCTAATTTGACGATATACTACACACCATATACAATATGCAGTCTTAGAACACAGGCGAGGTAGGAGTTGCAACAAATCTCCGGCAAAGCCGGAGCCAACAAGCTT
>CAZSDJ010000096.1:0-2982 GCA_964605645.1 uncultured Planctomycetia bacterium | reverse complement strand
CCGACAAATACCCTCTGACTTATAATAAAGTCAAAAAGAAATAAAAGTCTAACACTCATAAGGCCCTCGCTGTCCCGCCAGAGGCGGATTTCGCAAGAAAAAAGGGGTCAGAGTCATTTTTCTTGACAAGCGGTGAGCGTTCTTTTGCAATTTAAGTATGCCGAGACAGCCGCGATTAGTTGTGCCGGGATATCCCCACCATATTATTCTCAGGGGCAATAGAATAAATTAATAGCTGAAGATCCTGTTTACCTCAGTTTAGGCAAGACAGGTAAAGAAAGGCAGCAAAATTACAGAAGCCTATTTTTAGAAGATATTCCGGATAAAGAGTTAGAGCTAATTCGCTTTCGTACCCAAAAAGGCGGGGTTATAGGCAGTGACAGCTTTATTGCTAAGATGGCTAAGAAATTAGATAGAAGGCTTCTGTTAAATAAGAGGGGTAGGCCAAAAAAATCACTCTGACCCCTTTTCTTCTTTTCTTCCCCAAAGAAAAAAAGGCTTGACATAATGATAGTAATATAGTATCATTAAACTAAGATGAGATTGGTTACCAAGGATACGGATTATGCGATTCGAGCTCTTGTTTTTTTGACTAAAAGGGGAAAAAGAGTTTCTGCGGCTGAATTAGTCAAACAGTTGAATATCCCTTATTCTTTTTTGCGCCAAATCATGCAGAAATTAGGAAAAAAGGAAATTGTCAAATCTTACAAAGGCCGAGGCGGAGGGTTCGAATTAAGAAAATCAGCCAGTAATATTTATATATTAGATTTAATGAAAATTTTTCAAGGTTTTTTGGAGCTAACAAAATGTATGGTTAAAAATAAGATTTGCCCCGATGTAAAAAAATGTATTTTAAGGAAAAAAATAAAAGAAATTGAAAATAATATTAAATCAGAATTTAAAAATATCACTGTAGCAAGCTTAATAAAAGAGCAAAATGGTGGAAGAAAAAAAGTTAGCAAAAGGAGGAGGTTGTAATGGATGAGAAAATGTTTTGTTTTCAGTGTGAGGAAGCCCAAGGCAATAAGGGGTGTACGGTAAAAGGGACTTGCGGTAAAGATAGCAAGGTAGCTAATTTAATGGATACTTTAATGTTTGTGTTGAAAGGAATATCTTTTTGGGCAGCCAAGGCCAATCAGTTAGAAGTAGATGATGATCAAACTGATCGATTTTTGCTTAAAGCTTTATTTGCCACGGTAACTAATGTTAATTTTTCTGAGCAAAGAATATATGAGTATATAAAGAAAAGCTTTAAAATTAGAGATAGGATAAAAAATAAATTTTTAGAGGCATACCAGAATAAAGAAGGCAAAGAGTTTAGTGAATCACCACCGGAGGCAGCAACCTGGCAAAAAGATGGCAGCATCGATGATTTTATCAACAAAGGAAAAGAAGTAGGCATTTTATCAGAAGAAAACCAAGATATACGTTCTTTAAAAGAGTTTATCATTTACGGGATAAAAGGAATGGCAGCATATGCTGACCATGCTTATATTTTAGGGCATAAAGATAAAGAAATTTTATCTTTTATCTATAAAGGCTTGGCAGCCACCTTAAGAAAAGATATAACAAAAGACGAATTAATCGGGTTATTGGTTGAGACCGGAAAGCATGGATTGGGGACCATGGCTTTACTGGATAAGGCTCATACATCTACTTATGGGAATCCTGAGCCGACTGAAGTTTTTACGGGCACAAAAAAAGGCCCGGCAATTTTAGTCAGCGGCCATGACTTGCGTGATTTTTCTGAAATTTTAGAACAAACTAAAGATAAAGGCGTCAATGTTTATACCCATGGCGAAATGCTTCCCGCTAATGCTTATCCGGTCTTTAAAAAGTATAAGCATTTTGTAGGTAATTACGGAACTTCTTGGTATAACCAGCAAAAAGAATTTGATGCCTTTGGCGGGTCAATTATTATGACTACCAATTGTATTCAGGCTCCGAAAGAAGCTTATAAAGATAGGATTTTTACAACAGGGACTGTCGGTTGGGATGATGTGGCTCATATTGACGACAGAAAAGGGGATGAGCCTAAAGATTTTTCGCCGGCGATAGACAAAGCGTTAGCTTTAGGTGATTTAGAGGATAATCCCGGCAAAAAACTTACAATTGGATTTGCTCATCATACTTTAGAAGGGGTTGCCGGAAAAATTATTGAATTGATAAAAGCAGGTAAAATAAAAAGGTTTGTAGTGATGGGAGGTTGTGACGGTAGGTTTAAAGAAAGAGAATATTTTACCCAAGTACCGCAAGAACTTCCTCCGGAAACAGTAATTTTGACTTGCGGCTGTGCAAAGTATCGGCACAATATGCTTGATTTAGGGTCAATTGAGGGGATACCGCGAGTGGTTGATGCCGGTCAATGTAACGATGCTTATTCACTGGGGGTAATTGCATTAAAACTGAAAGAAGCAGTAGGCGCGGAAGATATTAATGATCTACCTATATCTTATGATCTGGCTTGGTATGAACAAAAAGCGGTGATTGTACTTCTTGCTTTACTTTCAATTGGCGTAAAACATGTGCGCCTGGGGCCTAATCTTCCCGCTTTTGTTTCACCGGGAGTGTTAAAGGTTTTAGTTGATCAATTTGATATAAAACCAATTTTAAGCGCTAAAGAAGATGCTGAAGCGATTGCAGCAGGGAGATAGGGTTTAGGGTTTAGAGTATTAAAGAATATTTAGAAATGAGGAGGTAAAAAATGAGAGAAAAGGTTGAAAAAGCTTTAGAAGGTGTCAGGCCATCTTTGCAGGCAGACGGAGGCGATGTAGAATTAGTTGATGTAACTGATGAAGGAGTAGTTAAAGTTAGGCTTCAAGGTGCCTGCGGTAGTTGTCCGATGAGTCAGATTACTTTAACCCAAGGGGTAGAGAGGTTCTTGAAGGAAAAAGTCCCTGAAATTAAGCGGGTAGAGTCGGTTTAGCTGATGCTTCGCTTTTCATCCGTTTTCCTTAACTATTTAGGAGAGATTCTGCCGGC
>CAZSDJ010000095.1:0-3046 GCA_964605645.1 uncultured Planctomycetia bacterium | reverse complement strand
CAACGCAAACGAACTCAAAACTTTGACTATTTTAATGAAGCTAAAACTAACGGTAATGCTGGCCAACTGAATAAAGGTTATTTTATCCCTACGCAAGATTGATCATATAATATTATCGGCCCCATCGTCTAGTCTGGTCTAGGACAGGTGGTTCTCAGCCATCAGACACCGGTTCGAATCCGGTTGGGGCTACTTCCTTTTGTTTTCAAGCAAAAACTCATACCTAACAAGCTAAATCCCCCTTCCAGAGCGTTCCACTTTAGACCGCTTAAAGCCCTTGAAAACATTAAAGCCAGGTATTTTTCCGACCACTTTCCGACCAGTTTTTGTTATCTTTCAACTTACGTGATTTTCTTTGATTTATTCAGGCGAAGGGGTATAATTATCTTGAGAGGGTTGCAAGGGAGTTGTTTAATTATCGTTGAGAAGACTGTTTATGTATTGGAGGGGTTGAAAAAATAAAAAAAGGAGATATGGAGATACTATGAATAAAGATTTTTATAAAAAGAGCGGGTTTATTTTTCTGGGTATAATTTTAGTTTTAATTGTTGCCAGATTTACTGTTTTAGCTCCGGGAGTTATGCCAGGCCGCCGAACAGAAATGAGTGGATCAAAGGCAGTAGTTGATTGGCAGGATGCCGGCCGGTTTGTGGGAGAACATGTAACGGTTGGGGGAAGAATTATTAGGACATACAAGGCAGATACAGCTTGTTTTTTGAATTTTCACTCAGGCCGGGAAAAACGCTTCTACGCGGTTATCTTTAGTTCTGATTTTGATAAGTTTTCTTCTAATCCGGAGGATTACTACAGGAATAAAAAAGTGGAAGTAACAGGCTTGGTTAAAGAATACCAGGGAGTTCCCCAGATTATCTTGAATTCTCCTGCGCAGATTAGAGTCATTAAGTAGTGTGTGGGTGCTGGTTTTTATTTAGGAATAGTAAGTAAACTGAGCGTAAGATAAGATGGAAGCGTTTTTTTTTTACATCAAAAAAAGTGTAAAATCGACTTGATTTTACACTAAAAATAGTGTATACTTATAATGGCTAAGAAAAAGAAAGCAATTTATTATAAGGATGATCGGGGCAAGGAGCCGGCAAAGAATTTTATAGACGGCTTAGAGGACAAAATAAGAGGTAAGATTTTAGCCAGAGTCGAGTATCTGGAGGCGAACTGGTTTGAGATAAGAAGGCCTCTTATCGAATACATCGAAAATAAGCTATATGCGTTAAGGGTGCAGCTTTCTAAAGATAATGTTAGAATAATTTATGCGTATATGTTTGGCGAATACATTGTGTTGCTGCATGCTGTCAAGAAAAAAACAAGAAGGATTTTAAAGAAGGATAAAGTAACGGCAAAGAAAAGAATGATTGATTTCCAAAACAAGTACAACGAAGGTAAGATACAATTAAAATAATATCTAATAAGAAATAAGCGAGGCGAGCAATGAAAAAAAGGAAGAAAGAAAATAAAATAGTGCCGACAAGAGTTAGCCAACATATTGAAGAAGAGTTTAGAAAGAATCGTAGGTTCAGAGATGCCTACATTAATGAAATAACCAGGTTAAAGCTAGCCAAAGAGATCAGGCAACTCCGGCAAAAAAGAAAATTAACCCAAGCTCAGCTGGCTAAACGCATCGGTACTTCCCAACAAACAATATCGAGGCTTGAAGACTTTAAAAATATGGAAATGACTCTTCTTACTCTTGCCAAGATTGCTATTGCCTTAAGGGCAAAACTCAAAATTGATTTAGTGCCTAAAAAGAAACAAGAAGTATCATAAAACCTAAAAAATTTAAAAAAAACACTTGACAAATGCCAAAGCAAGTGCTATTATTTAGCTGATGACAGAAAAACAGATTCTTGTAAAAATAGAGGAGTACATGAGCAAAAATAACCTCAGGCAGTATGAGCTGGCTAAGAGGCTGGGGATTCCGGAGTCAACGCTTAATCGCTGGTTGAAGCAAAAGACTAATATCTCAAATGCCTACCTGGCTATTTTGAGAAAAGAGGGAATTATTTAGATATTTTTTTGTCTAAAATATTAGCATATGCCAAAGCAAACAATAATTAAAACAGTCAGGAAAGAAGAAAATAATATTTTTTTATCCACAAAATTAGCATATGCCAAAGCACTCATAAACGAGAGGTTGTGGTTATGGACAAAGGGTTAAAGGAAAAACAAGGAGGTTGGGATGTTTAAAGAAAAGGTAGTATTGGAGCAGGAAAGCTTAGGTTTGCTTGTTAAAGAGATCAAAAAGGGGGCTGTTAAGGGCTTTAATAAGCTTGAAAAATGCGGAAAGACACCGGGAAACAGCGAGGAGTGGTTTAGGTTGATTGAGGCAGCGCTTGAAGCAACTTATGATTATTACAGCTTGAGTTATTGCCGGCTGGTTGAAAAAGAGGAGGTTTAAGATGATTTATATTACTGAGAAACAATTAGCCTATCAGGTAGGCTGCAGTGACCGGTGGTTGAGAGAGCTCCGGTATCGAGGGGAGCTAAAGCCGGATTTGTGTATTGGGCGAAAACCAAGATACAAGTGGATTAACGCTTTAGAACAGTTGAAGAAACGTAATGACAAAAAGTAAAACAATTCCCATAATTGTTGATAACAACAAGAAAGCCTCTTATTGGCTGTGTAAAAGAAAAGAGAGTCCCTATTTGTATCTAAAGGGAAGTTTTAAAGAGGGCGGGAAGTGGAAGGATTTTCAAAAATCACTTAAGACCTCTGAGGTGAGGGTAGCCATGCAAAGAGCTAACGATTACCTTAAAGGGGGAGATGTTAAGAAGGCTGTTAATAAAGAAAAAGATAATGTCAGGACTCTTGAGCAGTGGGCGGATGAATTTCTTTTAGGTTATGTTAACAGCAATACAAAAAGAGAGTACGAGAGAGATTTAAAGAGGTTTATTGACTTTCTACATAAGAATTGCCCAGGCATTGATTATATTCATGAGATAGAATACAAGCATATTAAGAAATTTGAAGCTTTAGAAAAAAACAGATCCAACGAAAAATCTCCTGGCCTGAAAATATCGGAGAATACTATCA
>CAZSDJ010000094.1:0-3245 GCA_964605645.1 uncultured Planctomycetia bacterium | reverse complement strand
ATTCTATTACGTTCAAATTCAGCAAACGAGCCGAGTTGCTGAAACATCAATTTACCCGCCGAAGTTGTACTATCAAAAGGTTCGGTAGCAGACTTAAAACCAATACCATAAGACGAAAGCTCATCAACCAAGGTAAGAAGGTCTTTAAGATTCCTGCTGAAACGGTCTATCTTATACACAAGCACAAGGTCAAATTTCTTTGCCTTAGCGTCAGCAAGTAACTCCTGCAACGCAGGTCGTCTATCCGAATAACCACTTATACCATCATCACAGTAAACTTTGAAAATCTCATTGCCTTCATGCTTAGCAAAAGATTCTAAATATTCTCGCTGGACTTCAAGAGAATAGCCCTCTTTTGCTTGGTCTTCGGTTGATACTCGGATATAGATTGCTATTGAAGTCATTTCTTTTTTTTCTTGCTTTTGTTTTCTTCACTCTCAACAAACATTTTCCACCACTCCGGAATATCCAAAGTTTTCCCACCACTAAAAAACTTATTTTTTAATGCAACTCTTTTAGATTCTAAAGAGCCTACCGAACGCCGATTCAAAGGATGGGCAATGACTGCAGACCACACAATATAAATAAAGTCTTGCTTGCTGGCAACTTTTTCAGCTTCTTCACGAGATATCCAGGAAGAACCTTCAAACAAAGCATAAAATAGATAACGTATATATTCGATAAAGTTTTTTTGTATAGTGAGATTTTCTTTTGCCCCTTTAGCCAACTTAGCTAGTTTCTTGTACTGATTCTGATTATGGAAATATATATTATCTTGGAAAAGAAGCTTTTTTTCTTCTATTAAAACATCGTTAGGCCAACATTTTTTCAATCCATCAATCTGTTCGAACCTTCGAACTAAATCGTCAGCTAATCTTTTTCTTAATATTTTCAACATTTTTTCATGCACAGGCTTAAATGCCTTCTCTGGTTCAGAATACGAACCATAACGCAAGTCTCTCGTCAAAATATGCAAAAGTTCTGAGGATCTATTTTTCATGGCTCTAGCCAATTTAACTGCAAGCTTTGCTTCATCTTGACGAACGGCAGTATATAATTTCGGTTCCTTAAAATGAGCCCATTTTGAAAGAAAAGATACCCATTCTTTAGCAGTATTTAAATCAAAAATTGGATCGTCTCCTGTAAATATTTCAGAAATATCTATAAGGATGAAACAAATCTTCATATTTTGCTTCACCTGCGCTAATCCTTTTTTCATCTCCTTTTCTGTATCACAATCAGCAACCTTTTGAAGAAAAACATCTCTCTCCCTCATTAAAGACTTAAAAAACTCTCGATCAACTTCTAATTCTCGTAATTGCTTATTATGTAAAATAATTTTTTTTAACTTTTTAAGTAGTTTAGTGCCAGTCAACGTTAATAAACTTTTTTTAATCACACCATATTCTTTCCAGGTAAGTAATTCTGGATTTTCTATGACAAGCAAATGATTTCTTAACAATTGTTCATTAAACATCATGGAAGTTTCTCGAATTGCTTTATATAAAGAAATAAAACGTTCTTTGTTAGATTCACTCAGATGAGGAAATTTCTTTTTAAGATTTAGAATCCATTCTGGCTCGTCTTCAGTCTGCTTATTTAATCCAGCATGACTCCTTACTTTGTCCGACATAAAACCTGACATTATATCATTCACCATAGTAGACTCATGCGCCACAACTCGAAACTCATTTGGAAACTCCAATCTCAATAGTTGAATTAAATAAAGCAGCTTCCAATCAAATTCCTCCTGCCCAAAACGGTTCAAAAAGCTAATATGCAATCCTCCTAAATATCGAAGGAAATGTTTAAACTTTCGAGGATTCCTAGGGAGATAATCAAAAATTGATTCTAAAGCTTCCAGATTTAAATTGCTTTTTAAACCTTTCACTTCCGTTTTAAGGAGTGTCTGCCAGTCAAAGGGAGAAGGCTCAGGTAATTCAAATCTCCAATTAATTATTTTCTCAAGAAAATCGTCCCCCTCAGAGTAGCCTAGCTTTTCTCTAAGAATTTCAGAAGCGACTTTTTCATCTAAAGCAACTATAAAAATACATCTATTTAAATCGAAAATTTCATTTAGCAACATCAAAGTATCATATAGTATAGCTGGTTCCGCACGGTCTAAATCGTCAACAAAAATATAAAGCCTTTTATCTGCCAGATTTTTCTCAAGTTCTAAAGAAATCTTTTCTTTGGTTTGCTCAAGCAGGCCTTCAAGAGGAGAAAGAACAAGTTTGGAAATACTATCCACAATGGGGTTTTTAAAACTTTCTGCAAATTGTCTAGTTTTTTGAGAGATTTTCCTTACATTTTGTTGTCTCCCAATAGATGATGTATATTGCTTATTCCATTCAGCAAGCCCCTTATCGATGTTAGCGACTAACCCTTCCCACGCCTGTTCTCGTGAATGAAAACGCCAAGGATTAAAAGAAACAACAGGATGGTTTTCTCCATGGCAAAAAAACTTCAGAAAATTAAGTACCGTACTTTTCCCTGTCCCCCAAGAACCAAAAATACCTACACGCAAATGCGTACTCAGTGAAGTACCATTAATTATCTGAAAAATCCTTTTTGCAAATATTGCACGACTAAGACTATCATCTTTGGGGATTAATACTGGGCTGTCAACACCAGCGGAAGTAGTTTTTATTTTTTTTCTACTCATATACATCCTCTAACTTATCATGCCATTCTTTAATCTTTTTCAAATCCGATTCAGTAAATACAGGGTGGTTTTTAAAATCACGTTTAGGTGTAACCCAGCCTTTCTTTATCCAATAATAAAGACCTTGTCTAGTTAAGCCTAATTCTTTTGCCGCCTTTGATAAATTATAGCGTTTTTCCATAGTGATGGTACTTTACACCTTTTGTCAATTTTAGTCAATCTATTTTTTATAGGGGGAAATATTTAGAATAAATATTTCCGGGTGGGCGGGGGATTTCTTTTCCTTCTGCTTTTTAACGACAATTAGGGAATTGGCGTGCGAACTGAGGCTGCCGCACAGGCAGCCGATGGACGCAAAAACATCAAAATCGCCCCCGCCATCGGCGGGGCTCGCCCCCAAAAAAGAATTGCTTTTTCTCTTTTTGCCCCATTTAATTTATTGTTTTCAGAAACAAAAGAAAAACAAAAATGCCAACAAAATCAAAGAATTTCAAAGATTCAGCGAAAAAAATCTACATCAGAACGTTCGGCTGACCCTTGGGTTGTTTTCTACAAGTCTTTGAAACCTTTCCTTTCTACT
>CAZSDJ010000093.1:0-3266 GCA_964605645.1 uncultured Planctomycetia bacterium | reverse complement strand
TCATCCGGCATAGAGACGCCGCGTACATTAAAAAACTCTTTTGGGATTTTTGTATCCGCAGGTCCAATCTGTCGTTCTTTTGTGATAGTGTAGCCATTGTTCTTTTCCTCCTTCAGTTAGAGTATAACATATCGTACACACAATGTCCACACTATTTTTGATATTTTTAGCATAAAAAAGTAAAAAAGGGGTCACACCTATTTTATTAAGCGTCTTGTTGCCAGCCGGTAATTACTATTGTTGCTCATCGCAAGATTAGATTCGAATAAAGATTGACATTACAGCCTATAATGATATATTATTAGCGAACCACATATTTTGGTTCGCTATATGTTTTTTTATAACTCATTGATTACAAGTTAGTTATATATTTAGTTAATATCAATATGGTTCGTAAAGTTAGGTATGTGTAATTTCCGAACCAAAAAGGATGGTTCGCAAATGAAAAAGCAAGCGATAGTTAAAGTAAAAAACACTCTCGAAGACTTAAAAAAACAAGGGTTAGGGATTATAGCGGTTTCTAACAGTGAATGGTATTCGCTATTAAAGGATGAGATTCGTAATTCTATTGCAATAGAAGGCGTATTTGCTAACAGAAATGAGCTTCTTGATGTTTTAGAAAAAAATAAGAAAACTGACAAACAAAAAACAGCTTCTATCTTGGGGTATTTTGAGTCAGCAGCGAGCTTATATGAATACGCAAGTAATCAATTTAAAGAAAAAGAATTTCTGTTGAAAATTTCAGATATTAAACAAATCCACAGCCTTCTTATGAGGTATGAGAAAGAATTTGGTACATATACCGGAGCAGTTGGTGATTTTCGTGCCAGTGATATTGAGGTGGCAAAAGCTGATTTTAAACCAATTAGTAATTTTTATGTAAGAGAAGCTGTTGAGATTTTAATAAAATGGGTTAACCAAAAATTAAAAGAAAAAAACGTTGATGTTTTAAGATTAGCTGCAGCAAGCCATGTGTGGTTTGAAACGATACATCCGTTTAGAGACGGCAACGGCCGTGTGGGTAGGATTTTGCTTTCTTATATCTTGATAGGATGTGGTTTGGTTAATATATCTATTAAAGGTATAGCCAAATCGGATCGGGAAAAATATTATAAGGCATTAGAGGCAGCCGATGATTGCTTTGAAAAAATTAACCGGGATTTGGAAAAGGGGATTAAAATTTCATCGGACGAAGTAGGCCGGTATATTAAAAAACAAGATTTTTCTGCCTTAGAGAACATGATTTTAAATTGTTTAGAAAAATCTGTTGGCAGGCTTAAGCTAACAAAAGGCTCATCCTTAGAGCCTGACGCTATTTTGCCGTTACGCAAACTTGCTATTGCTTTTGATTATTCTCCGGATTATTTACGTAATTTAATAAATAGGGGAAAAATAAAAGCAACAAAACGCGGCAAACTATGGTATGTACGCCTTAGAGACATGCAGAATTATATCAGTTCAGTAAGTTAAACTAGTTTTTATAATGTAAAAAAGAGGTTACACCTGTTTTTTAAAGTCTAAAGTCTGAGGTCCAATGTCTAAAGTCAATTGTATAATTCAAAAGATATGTTTGCAAGTACTCCAGAAACGAAATTTTCTCCGCGCTAGTATGATTTTTTCTGTAAGTTTTAGCTGGAAACACAGAAAAATGCCTAAAAATCTCCTCCCAGCCTCCGGGCTCGTCGATTTTCTTAACGCCATTTTCCTGTTACTTGTCCGCCGAAGCCCTACTTCGTTAAAACTTCGAAGGATAAACCTTGGCGTAGGCGGGAAATCATAGAGCGCTCAAAAATTTGTTTCTTTTGTTTGTTGCCATCACTTAGTAAAGAGGGGGTGTTTCTCTTCTAATTAAGAAAAAGATGAGGACAAGGATAGAGAAAAGAAAGACCTTGACAGAGGTAATGTTTTTGTTAATTTAATCTATGCTTGACAAAGTTCAATTAATATTGTATATTTATATACAAGTAAATGTATGAATTAGTACAATTAATTGTATAAATAGGTACAATAAATGGAAGATAGGATTAATAAACAAGGCTTATTAGATGTTTTAGTTCAGTGGAATTCTTTTTTAAAGAAAAAGATTCGTCTTATTGCCTGTGGGGGAACGGCTATGACTTTGTTAAATATAAAAGAATCTACTAAAGATATTGATTTTATTGTACCTAAAGAAAAAGAATATAATTATTTGATAAAAATATTAGAGCAGTTGGGCTATAAAGCTGTCAGTGGTGCAGGGTATTCAAAGGGCGGCGGTTTTGTGTTTGATTTATTTAAGGGCAATAAGGTGCACACAACGGAATTGTTAGAATCGCCTTTAGAGGAAAATAATCATATCCTAATTGAAGAATTGAGCCAAATATATTTAGGAGTGCTTAATTATTATGATCTGATAATAGCTAAATTATTCCGGGCGGCAACTGTGGATATGGAAGATTGCCTTACTTTGGTTAAAAGAAAAAGAAAAGAGATTGATATAGAAAAGTTGGTAAAGCGTTATCGGGAAGCCGCCTCTTTTGATATTGCTCAGGAAAGAGTTAATAAGCACTTAGATGGGTTTTTAAGGCTTTTAAAAGAAGAAGGTATAAAGTATGGAAGATAAAGAATTATTGAAACAACTGAAGGTTTTAGGTTTTTCTTTGTTTGAAAGAGAAGAAAAGATAGATGCTAATTTTGCTTTAGCCCAGATGGCAGAAAGTAAAAATCTCCGTCTTTGGGAAGGGTTTCCGGTTGTTTTGGCTAACAGCGCAAAGAAAGGTTTATTTGATTACGACAAAACAGCCAAGTATCTGGAGAATTCTGGCTATAAAAATAGTTTTGATGAGCTGCTGGGGATGTCGCTTGCGCTTTATAAAGTATTAAAAATAAAAGCTTTTTGGGTTGAAAAACTTGCCCAAGAGTATCTCGTGAATGAAAAAGAAAAATATCTTTATTTCTTGAAAAAATTAAAGAGGGATCAAGTCTTTAAGGTTGCCGGCCGCCAAATGGACAGTGAACGCCTTAAGTCCACATTTAATAATTATTATTCGTTGAAGGTTCAGAAATCAGTTGGAGATTTGCTGTCGAGACGAGAAGAGTTTGATTTGGAATATTGCCTGGCGCAGGTTTTTTCGCCGAAACAAAAAGAGCTTTTTTTGAAAAAGCTTAGAGGCCAAAAGCTATCTAAAACGGAAAAAGAGTATTTTTCCCGAGTAGTGCGTAAAAAAGTAAAAGCATTAGCCAATTCACAACTTCACCGGTTAGCCCAGAAATTAATAGAGTAAGTT
>CAZSDJ010000092.1:0-3470 GCA_964605645.1 uncultured Planctomycetia bacterium | reverse complement strand
CATATGATAGCACTATGCCGATTAAGTGTCAAATCCAGACTTGACCCCTTTTGTTTGTTCAAATCCAGACTTGACCCCTTTTGTTTGACCCCTTTTGTTATATCCCTACAGCTTCAAAAGGCAGGTAAGTTTAATTTCGGGGAATTAAAACAAAGGTTCTATCGCAAAGTAGCCTCTAGGCAGACTAAATTCTACTAAAAAATGATCAAGAAAACCAACCTCTCCAATAACTCCTGCTATTCCTATCTCCTTTTCAAGAAAACCTACTTTGGCAGGATATTTAATAGCTTTTTTTAGTTTATGTGTTTTTTCTGTAAAAAAAACTAATTCAATCTCGTGAAAATATGCTATGTTCTCAGGCTTCTTGCCTCCAATACCACTTATCTCTAATTTCTTGCCCTTCTCAACATCTAACCCCAAAACTTTTCCAAAGCCCTTATTTAAAAAACAGTATTGGGCTCCAGTATCTACCAAAACCTTCGCTTTTCGAAGATTCGAAGGAGGCCTAAACAGTCCTATTGTAAGATAAGGAAAGAAAGCAAGGCGTCTTTCAGGAAACGCTTCATTTGGAAGAGAAGAGATTTGAGTGTAAGGAAATTCTAACCTCATGCAAGAAGATATGAATATTTCAAATCCGGAATCTTAGCTATGGTAGGATTGGAAAAGCCTCTTTTCTCGGCGTTCTTTAGTGCTCCTTCGAAAGTTTTGCTAAAGCTAATAACATTGTCTTTCTCATCTAAAGCAACCCACTTATTTTTATGCTTTTTAAATAATTCTGTTCTGTCTACTGTCTTCATTTTTAATTCATCTCTCCTTTTAAATTGTAAAGAAATTGTAATTTATTGACCAAGATTTGTCAAGTTTTCTTTTTTTGCTTATTAAGGTGGTTAGCCATAAGAATAAAAAGGGGCAGCTATCCCCTTTTAAGATTATTCAAAATACTTCGCAATATGCTTCCAGAGAGCAATCTGATCTACTTCTTGCAGCTTATCGTTAACTTCATTCATGTACTTATAGAGCTTTTTAAATGCTTCTTCCTGAGAAAACTTCTTACCTTTCTTTTCTGCCTCTTCTTCCCTCTTTATTATCGCAACTCTTTCCGCAAATTTATCCCAAAAAGTATTATTTTCAAATTCATCAATAACTTCATAAACTTCTTCGCATAAATTATCATATTGCTCTTCAGACAAACCGCAAAGCTCAACAAATTCATCCCTTAATGGCCTGTCTTGAACAATCTCTCTTCCAGCCCACTCATTGTTGGTTTCATCAATCATTTCCTGATAAATCAAGGCTATTAATATTTTTTTTGCTTTTTCTTTATCGATATTCTTCATAAATTTTATCCTTTTGTTTTAACCGCAAACTATCTCGACTGTTTGTTTGGATAGTTTTTCCATCTCTTTGAGATTGCTTCCCCTTGACAAGTTACCGTCTTTAGTAACGTGGTAGTCAAGGGCTTCCGGCCTCAGGAAGCAGTCTCTGTATCGGGGAAATCAAGGTAGCTGCAGTTCCGGCCGTTTTTCGTCCTTGGCACTTAAGCAGTTTAGGGCTGGCGGTGCCAAGGCCGAAGCAAGCCTCCTGCCAACATTGCCGGTTTGCTCTGCTCCCAAAAAAAAAGAAATCAAAAAAAAGAAGTTTTGGCTGAAAAAAAAAGAGAAAAATCTGGACAAATATTAGAAACCAAACAGTTAGGCTAGAATCAATTTTCTTGCTTCTTCTTTACTGCTGGCTGGTACATATATTTGGTATTGGTCAACTATAGTCCGGATTGGCAAGCCCCAACTGTATCGATAAGGTTTAATTAAAGCTTCAATCCCTTTATCTTTAAGATAATTTTTCTTAACTTCTGCCTCCATCTCATCAAAAGCAATGTAACAAACATCCCAATCTTTAGCTTCTGAGTTATCTTTGTCTTTGAAGAATTCCAATTGGTTAATAATATCTGAAAATACACCTACAACTATTGCCAACGATATACCGCAAATCAAGTTGGTTAGTGTAAAAGAAGGAACTTCAAATAAAGTTAAAACAAACTTAGGAATAATATAGATACCTATCAGAAATAATGCAGTTATTGACAAAACCTTCCAAATGCTTTTTTTAAAACTGCTGCCTTTCTGTCCGGTTTCAACCTCCGCTAATGAATAGTTATGCTTTCTTAGTAATCTGTGTAAGTACTTAGGTGTAAAAACTACATAAATATATAAATAAGTAAAAACTGGTACTAAAAGAATAAAAAGAATGTAATGAAAAATTTCACCGCCGATGTATGCGCCGGTGCTCAAAAAAGGCCCACCCCTGAAAAAATTAACTGAAGCTGGAAAAGCAATTATATTTGTTGCTAAAACCAACGGGATTATACCAAGAATTGTTGGCCTAAAGGAAACAGAAGCTTGTTTATCATCATTGCCTTTAATTTTAAGCTTCCTGGTTAAGCGGGTTATATAAAAAATAAAATAAGCTGCAGCTATAAAGATTATGGCCCATAAAAACGGTAAATAGGAAGATTCTTTGCCGGATTTAAGATTTTGCACAGCCAAACTTATTGTATGAGGCGCCCTAAATAAAATAGATGTAATAATTATAATTGGAATTCCATTGCCGATACCGTATCTGTTAATTAATGCTGCGGCCAAAAGAAAAATTATTACCCCAACAGTTACAGTAAGAGTCGAAATTAAAGTAAATACCGGCCCTGCTGAAGGAGCTATAACAAAACCACGGAAATTAGCAGGATTCTGAAGCCACATAGATAAAAATAAACCGGAAACTAGTGACAAAATTATTGTCAAAACGTAAGTATAATTACTTAATTTATTTCTTCCTTCCTCACCCCTGAAAGACAGTCTTCGCAGAGGCGGAATAATAATAGAGACTAATTGCAAAAGTACACACGCAGAAATAAAAGGTAACATGCCTAAAGCCGCCACAGACAACTTAGTAAAAGCACCACCCCAAAAAAAAGAAAAACCAACAGAAGAGGTTTTAGCTATTTCACTGAAAAACGATTTAAGCGCGGAAATATTAATACCGGGAATAGGAATATAAAAAAATACCCGCAACACTATCAAGATACCAAGGGTTATTAACAGGCGCTTCCTTGTTTCAGGATTTCTAAACATCCACACCAACGTATCTTTTACAGGATATTTTTGGCTAAGAGAAAGCCCAAAAGAGTATTTCTTCATGAACAAACGGATCATTCCTCCGATTACAAATAATACTAAAAACAAACCGATCAAGGACACAAAATAGTTCACGAAAACCTCCTTTTGGAATATCTATTTTTATAACTTAATTGTATCACATTAACTTCACAAATAAACTAATTTTGCCTGCCAGTTAATTATCTAAAGAAATATCAAGGAAACCTTTTTCCGCTTCTTTAAATTCTTGGGGAAAGCTTGAATGAGCAGATAACATTTCACTTAGAACCTGTCAAGGATCTACGGGTCAAAAAAATTTGC
>CAZSDJ010000091.1:0-3485 GCA_964605645.1 uncultured Planctomycetia bacterium | reverse complement strand
CCGGGAAACACAAAAGCAATTCTGGCCCTATTAGAGAAAAGCCAGGTTATAGAAAGGGCTTACTTAGCCGGCGGAACCGCTTTGGCGCTTCAGCTCGGCCATCGCATATCCTATGATTTAGATTTTTTTACTCAAGAAGAATTTGACGAGCAGATGTTTTTGCCGGAAATTGAAAAAATATCAAATTTTCAATTAGAGCAGATTTCCTGGAGGACGATATTAGGTAAATTCCAGGATGTGAAATTCAGCATATTTTACTACAAATACCCCCTTCTCTATGCCGCGAAGAGATTTGGGATGATAAACATCATAGATATTCGCGATATCGCCGCGATGAAAATCGCCGCTATCGCATCCAGGGGAACCAAAAGGGACTTTGTGGACCTTTATTTTATTTGCAAAGAGACCGTGTCTTTGCCGGATGTCATTCAACTGTATGATGAAAAGTATAAAAATTTAGCTACTACGGAAATGCATATTATGAAAAGCCTCGTCTATTTTGATGATGCCGAACCTGACGAAATGCCCAAGATGTTAAACAAGGCGGACTGGGAAGACATAAAGAAATATTTTGAGAATGAAGTAAAGAAACTGATACCTTGACAATACTTATTTTAACCTGCCAAAAGAAAATTTTTAAAATTTGTTTAAATATGGTACAATTTAGAAAAGAAGGAGAAATTGATGATAAAAGAAGTTGAATTAAATATCCCTATCAGTTTTAAGAAAGAACCTTTTTTTTATAATATAATCAAAGAGTTTAAAGTTGTCCCCCGTATTTTAGAAGCGTCTTTTTCAACCGCAACCGGCTGGGTAATTGTTAGTTTTCAAGGCAGCAGCAAAGAATTAAAGCGCCTTTTCCAACAGCTGGAAGAGAAAGGCATAGATATTAATTTCCGTTGATAATCCTCATTTTTAAGCTAACCTTCAATAAATTATGAAAAAAGTAATGGTAGCGATGAGCGGTGGAGTTGATTCATCGGTGACCGCTTTATTGTTAAAAGAAGCCGGGTTTTCGGTTGTGGGCCTAACCATGTGTTTAGGCATAAAATCTGATGACGGCGGCAGGCGTTGTTGCGGGCCGGAGGCTGTCTCAGATGCGAAAAAAGTATGCCGGGCTTTAGGCATAAAGCATTATGTGATGGATTTTTCCAAAGATTTAGAAGATAAAATAATTTCTAAATTTTTGACCAAATATTTTAAAGGCCAAACCCCCAACCCTTGTGTTGATTGTAATAAGTTTATAAAATTTGGCGTTTTATTAGAAAAAGCGAAAGCTTTAGGGTTTAATTATTTAGCTACAGGCCATTATGCTAAAATTACCAAAGCCAAAGATCAATTGTTATTAAAAAAACCCAAAGATAAAGTGAAAGATCAAACTTATTTTCTTTACCCGATAAAAAAAGAAAATTTAAGTTCTATTCTGTTTCCTTTAGAAAATTATACCAAAGGCCAAGTACGCCAGATTGCAAAAGATAATAAATTAGCTATCTTCGATAAACCGCAAAGCCAAGACCTTTGTTTTGTCGCCGATAAAAGATATACTAATTTTATAAATGGAAGAGAAAAAAAGAGTAAAGAAGGTTTGATTAAAGATAAAGAAGGAAATATTTTGGGAAAACACAAAGGGATATTTTCTTATACAATAGGCCAACGCAAAGGGCTGGGAGTAAGTGCCAAAGAGCCGTTATATGTTTTAGCTATTGATGCCAAAGCCAATAATATTATTGTGGGTAAAAAGCAACAGCTAAAAAATAAAGGGCTGATTGCCAAGGAGCTTAATCTATTGATAGATTATTTGCCGAAAAAAGCTAAGGCGAAAATTCGCTATGCACATAAAGAAGCTGAGTGTAAAATAGAAAAGATTGGGGAGAAGGTAAAAATTATTTTTTCAAGACTCCAAGAAGCAATCACCCCCGGCCAAGCTGTGGTATTCTATGATCGAGATACAGTATTGGGCGGGGGAACAATTGAGGAGGTCATATGAAGCCCAAACTTATGAAACAAAGTGAACATAAGTTTGTTGGCTGAATTTGACCCTTGACACTTGACATCGAAGACGTCAAGGGTCAAGGGTAAGTCTCATTAAAGGAGGTCATAAATGACAATAGTTGATAAGATTAAAAAATTAAAAAAAGAGAAAAATGCCGTAATTTTAGTCCATAATTATCAAATAGCTGAAGTTCAAGATATAGCGGATTTTATGGGAGATTCTTTAGGGTTAAGCCGAAAAGCGGCCGAAACTGAAGCCGATATCATTATTTTTTGCGGAGTTTATTTTATGGCCGAGACCGCAAAAATTCTTTCTCCCGAGAAGAAAGTAATAATTCCGGATAAAGATGCCGGTTGTCCGATGGCAGATATGATAACTGCTGAGCAATTAATAGCATTAAAAACCAAACACCCTAAAGCTAAAGTATTAACCTATGTAAATAGCCCCGCTGAAGTTAAAGCTGAATCGGACCTGTGTTGTACTTCAGCAAATTCAGTTAAAGTGGTCGAGCGGGCATTTAACCCGGATGACCAAATTATATTTGTTCCGGATAAATTTTTAGGCCAATATACTAAAAGCCAAACAAAACGTGATTTTATAATTTGGCAAGGCTATTGCCCCACTCACGCAAAAATTATGCCTGAAGATATAAGAAAGAAAAAAGAGATGTATCCCAAGGCCAAGGTAATGGTTCATCCTGAATGCCGTCCGGAAACCATCGAGTTAGCTGATGAAGTTCTTTCAACATCGGGCATGATTAAATTTGCCAAAGAAACTAAGGCAAAAGAAATTATTGTAGGCACAGAACCGGGGATGATCTATCCGTTAAAAAAAGAAGTTCCCCAAAAAGATTTTTATCCAGCCAGGGAAGAGGCGACTTGTCCCAATATGAAAAAAACTAATTTAGAAAAAGTTCTTTGGGCCTTAGAAGATTTGCAACATGAAGTTGAAATAAAAGAAGAGATAATCAAAAAGGCAGAAAAAAGTATTCAAAAAATGTTAGAGATTAATTGAGGGTCAATGAAAGAAAATTACAAGGAACCGGTTTATCCTATTGGGATTGTATCAAAATTAATTGAAGTTTGCCCGGCAACTTTGCGGATTTGGGAGAAAAAAGGTTTAATCAAGCCAGCTCGGTTGGGAAAAAATCGATTTTACTCAAAATGTGATTTAGACAAGCTGCGCAGAATAAAGAAGTTAATACAAAAAGAAGGCTTAAATATTGAAGGGGTTAAGAAAGTTTTAGGACAAGATTTGTGCTGGCAAATAAAAAAATGCCCTCCTCAAGAAAGAGATAGGTGTTCGGTGTATAAACAAACAAAGAAAAAGAAGACCTGATTTTTTTTATTTGCAACATATAAATAGGATTTATAAGTTATATATAAATTATATTGACAGGTATATTTTGTTGTGTTTAAATATTATATAATCGAAAATTAAGTAATGGGGTAACATGTCAAGATTAAAAACAACAATAATTTTCCCGTTAGCA
>CAZSDJ010000090.1:0-3491 GCA_964605645.1 uncultured Planctomycetia bacterium | reverse complement strand
AAAGATAAAAAATTCCAATTTGCGCTTAAAATCGGATGGCGAGCCCTCGCAGAGGGCGAGCCAACAAAGACATTTCCTAACTGGCGGTGTGCTTTCGAAAAAATTCGAACTGATTTCGCCCAAAATTTGTAGGGCGGGCGGAAGGGGGGTCTGGGGGGAATTCCGCCCGCCCGCAGAAGCGACCCTTTCGGATTGAAAAACTGCCAAAGAACCTGAAAAAATATCGGCTCGAACTTCATTTTGGGCCAAAAGCGAGCTTCATTATATTATCCTAATTTGGGATATTCTATTTTAGAATATAACATATAAATAAGTAAATAACAACTAAAATTATGAAAACAATACACACAAAAGAATACCGGCAATATTTAAACAAACTTCGTCAAGCACGTATAGATTCTGGTTTAAGCCAAGAGGAAGTAGCGAAACGTTTAAAAAAACCACAGTCCTATGTGTCTAAATCAGAATCAGGCGAGCGACGTTTAGATTTGTTGGAAATAACTAAATTTCTCAAAATCTATAACAAAAATATCGAATATCTTAAAGAAAAATAATATGCAAATAGCAAAAAAACTAGGTTTAGAAGATGAAGTTTTTTGTCGCATGGTTGTTAGAACCAAAATGCTATTTTCAAATGTATTGGGTCATGCAGCAGAATTACACTATGAAAAATATTTAGAGAGTAAAGGTACTAAGTTTAAAAAAGCAGGAACTGACGAACATTTTGATTATATTGTTCAAGGTAAAAAAGACCAGGTCAAAAGATGGGAAACCGATTCAACAAGCTCAAAAAACTTAGGTGTAAATCTTACACAAACCCATGGCGATCGTTCCGCACAAGATGCATTCTATAAATTAGACCAGTTTGACAGGTTGGTTTTATTTGATGTTGGTTTTAGAAATTTAAGAGTAATCGATATCAGTGAAATACCAACACATCCAAAATATTCAACTCATTTGATTGGAAAAACAAAGTGGAAACGAGAAGTACAAGAGAATCTATCAGAATTTGATTCCGCTTTTTTATCAGTATTAAAAATAAAAAATTCAAAATTTCCGGATGCAGTGGAATTATTTCGAAAAGAACAAAAATTAACCTACTCCAAACTTTTAGAGAAATGCTGTAATTTAAATATCGAAGAGATAGATAGTTTATTCTCTATTGATAATTTTAGGCTTATTACTGGTGCGAAGGGCTTTGCTGCAGAAGAACATTTTAACGTCTTTTTGGAAAATAGAAATATCAAATACAAACAGGAAACTGATATGTATAGCAAGGTTGATCATTGGGTTAATAAGTCTATACGGGTTCAAGTAAAAATACCACATCAGCGTTCTGCCACAAATACACACTGGGCATTCAAAACACATAAATCTCACGGACATGGGGTTGGCGAATTATATAAAAAGGACATGTTTGATGTCGTAGCACTTTTTATTGGATTTGAGATAGATGAAAAAATAGATAAATATTTGCCCATTTCTGTAAAGAATAATTTTATTTTAATTCCTATTAACGACATAGATGAACACCCAAATCATCCAGGTTATTTAAAAAGGGTCACAAAAGTTAAAAAGGATACATATAAAATAAACGATTCAACTATTTTACAAAAACCTATCAATCATGTAATATAAATATATCCCAATTTAGGATAAATTAAACTATGGCAAATACTAAACCAAAAACAATTTTTCGGTACCCAGGAGGAAAATATAAAGCAATTAAATATATACAACCTTTTTGGGAACAAATAGAGCATGACGAATATAGAGAGCCATTCGTTGGTGGCGGCTCTGTTTTTATGGCGAAACCATCAGTATCTTACAATTGGATAAACGATCTCGATAAAGAAATTATTGCTTTTTATAAAGTAATTTCAGACAAAAAAAAGAGAGAAGTACTTATAAATAAATTGTTATCTCTTAAAATTGATAAACCTACCTATGAACAGCTTTATTTTTCGAAACCAAAAGATTACCTCAATAAAGCTTTTCGATACTATGTTCTTAATAGATGCTCATTTTCAGGTATAACAAGATGGAATTCTTTTATTGGAGATGTTAGATACAATATAATAAATGCACAACATTTAATACGTGATATAGGACCAAAGTTAGCAAATACAAAAATTACAAGCCAAGATTTTGAAAAAGTAATTCTCGAAAAACCTAAAGGGAAAAAGGGGGTATTCCTTTTTTTAGACCCACCATATGCAGAAAGTAGGCAGATTGTTGCATACAATGTCACTTTTTCCAAAGAAGATCACTTTCGTTTGGCAAAACTTTTAAAAAAGACAAAGTATCCCTTTTTGTTGACCTATGATGATTGTGAGTTTGTGAGAGAGTTATACAAATGGGCAAATCTTTATAGTAAAACATGGACTTATAGTGTTGCAAACTCCAAAGTTCACCATAATCCAAGAGAAAATGGAAACGAATTATTTATTTCTAATTTTCCTATTGTAAAAGAAAAGCAGTTGAAATTATTATGAGAAAAGTCAAAACATGTCTAAGATATCCGGGTGGTAAATTTTATGGTTTTAAAACAATAAAGCCTTTTCTTGAAATTGAACACGATGAGTACAGAGAGCCATTTGTTGGTGGGGGTTCTGTATTTCTAGGCAAAGATTTAGCAGAGAAAATAAACTGGATTAATGATCTTGACAAAGATTTAATTAATTTTTACCTCGTCATACAAAATAGAAATAAATTAAATAAATTATTTTCTTTACTAAAAAATGAAACCGCGTCTAGAGAACGTCATTCAGAGGTTTTAAAACTAAAACCAAAAAATAAAATCGAGCAAGCTTTTAAATACTTCTACCTTAATAGAACTTCGTTCAGTGGCATTATGAATAAACCGAGATGGGGGTATAAAATTGGAAGCAGTACAGTTCCGGAAAAATGGCCCGCAATAATAGATCCGGTTGCCAAAAAACTTGAGAATATAAAAATTACTTGCGTTGATTATAAGAAAATTATACTCGAACCTAGTAAAAATAAAGTTCTGTTATACTTAGATCCTCCATATTTTGAGGCTTCAAAAGCAATTTATAATAATGAATTCACGATGGCAGACCACATTGAATTAATGGAAATTTTGAAGAAAACAAAATTTAAATTCATCCTTTCGTATAACAATTCTGAAAAGTTGAAAAAGTTGTATAGTTGGGCTAAAATAAACGAACACGATTGGACATACTTTATGAGTGAAGGACGAAGGCAGAATGGAAAAGAATTGATAATTACTAATTTTTAGATTTGCCGCCAAACCGAGCGAAGCTCGGAGTTCCGCTAAAAGCGGAACGAAAAACTTGAAATCGTCCAATCCGAAAGGGTCGCTTCTGCGGGCGGGCGGAATTCCCCCCAGACCCCCCTTCCGCCCGCCCTACAAATTTTGGGCGAAATCAGTTCGAATTTTTTCGAAAGCACACCGCAATAATTATGATCTCTCAGAGCCTTATTGCTTTTACAAAAAATTGGGTGCT
>CAZSDJ010000089.1:0-3494 GCA_964605645.1 uncultured Planctomycetia bacterium | reverse complement strand
TCATACCATGGACATGCTGATTATCTTTTAGCAAAAGCAGGATCAGGCCTGGCTACCTTAAGTAATCCTTCCAGTTTAGGAGTGCCTAGGGATTTTACAAGGCATACTTTAGTTGCAGCTTATAATAATATTGAAAATGTAGAAAAAATAGCAGCTAGGCATCAAAAAGATCTAGCAGCAATTATTGTTGAACCAATTGCTGCGAATTGCGGCCTTATTTTACCCAAAGAAGATTTTATAAAAAGTTTAAGAAAAATTGCAGATAAATATAATTCTCTTTTAATTTTCGATGAAGTGATTACCGGGTTTCGTTTTCTTTGGGGTGGGGCTGAAAAAATATTTGGGGTTAAACCAGACTTAGTATGTTTAGGGAAAATTATTGGAGGCGGCCTTCCTGTGGGCGCTTTTGGGGGCAAAGAAAAAATAATGAATCAGCTGGCACCGCTAGGCAAGGTATATCAGGCTGGAACACTTTCAGGCAATCCCGTATCTGTTACCGCCGGTTTAGCTACTTTAGAAGAGTTAAAGGAAATTAATCCTTATTATAAACTTAATCAGCTTACGGATAAATTTTCTCAAGAGATAGAGCTTCTAGCTGTTAAAAATAATATAGATTTAAAAGTTAACCATAAAGGTTCAATGTTTTCTTTTTTCTTTGGGCCGGAAGTTCCTGACAATTATAAACAAGTAGAAAAACAAAACAAGAGTTTATTTAAAAAGTTTTATCGAGGCTGTTTATCGCGCGGAATTTATCTTAGTCCTTCTTTATTTGAAACAAATTTTGTATCTGTTGCACATAAAAAATCAGATTTAGATAAGACTTTGGCTATAATTAATAATCAGTTGAAAAAGATTAAAAGGCTTGTAAAATAATGAAAATTAACACAAAAACACGTTATGGATTACAACTAATGTTGAATCTAGCCCTAGGGTATGGGAAGGGGCCTTTACTTTTAGGAGAAATTGCGAAAAAAGAAAATATTTCAGAAAAATATTTAAGCCAAATTATTATACCTCTAAAGGGATCGGGTTTAGTAAATTCCTTAAGAGGTGCTAAAGGCGGCTATGTTTTAGCCAAAGCGCCCGATAGAATAACGCTTAAAAGAGTGGTAGAAGTTCTAGAAGGGGGGTTTAATTTTGTGGATAAAAAACAACAATCTTCTTCCGGATTAGTGTCCGCGGCGATAGAAAAAGAAGTTTGGCAAAGATTAGAAGATAAAGTTGTTAAAACTCTAAGTGCAATTAATTTACAAGATTTAGTAGTAAAATATAGACAAGAAAAAAGCGTAATTATGTATAATATCTAGAAGGAGGGGATTATGTCGGCAATTAAAGTTTTAGATAATATTTATTGGGTAGGGGTCGTAGATTGGAACATTAGGCATTTCCATGGTAATACTTATGAAACTCAAAGAGGCACTACCTATAATTCTTATTTAATTGTTGATGAAAAAATAACTTTAGTAGATACTGTTTTAGGTTCTTTTTATGATGAATTTATTGAAAAGATAAGAAAAATAGTTGATCCTCAGAAAATAGATTATATTATTGCCAATCACGCAGAAATGGATCATTCGGGCTCCCTGCCTAAACTCCTTAAGCTTTGCCCCCAAGCTAAAATTTTTGGTACTTCTAAGTGCAAAGAAGGTTTGGAAAAACATTACCAATTAAATTTAAATTTTGAAATAGTTAAAACCGGGAGTAAACTTAATATCGGCAAAAGAAATTTAACCTTTATAGCAGCTCCGATGCTTCATTGGCCGGATAGTATGTTTACCTATATAAATGAAGATGGATTACTTTTATCCAATGATGGCTTCGGCCAACACTATGCAACCAGCCAGAGGTTTGACGGCCAAGTTAATCAAACTTTGCTAGAAGAAGAAGCAGGCCGGTATTATGGAAATATTCTTTGGCCTTTTAGCAGTATAGCTTATAAAAAAATTAAAGAGATAAAAGAAATGAAACTACCTCTTAATATGATTGCACCTGCTCATGGCTTGATTTGGCGGAAAAACCCTAAAAAGATTATTGATCTATACCTACGATGGTCCCAGCACAATACTGAAAAGAAAGTAGTCATAGTTTATGAGACAATGTGGGGCTCAACTGATAAAATGGCACGGAAAATTACAGAAGCTATATCTGATAGTGGGATTAGTGTAAAATTATTTGATATAAATAAATCTCAAAAAAGTGAGATTATCGGCCAGATGCTTGAGGCAGAGGGATTTGTTATTGGTTCATCCACCCATGATAACGATATTTTGCCTAATTTAGCCGGTTTTTTGAAATTCTTAGAAGGATTAAAACCAAAAAAAAGAAAGGTTGCAGTATTTGGTTCTTTCGGCTGGGCTGGCGGCGCAACTACATCTATTAAAAAAATATTGGAAGAAAAGATGGGCTTGGATTTAGTACAGCCGGAACTTAAAATAAAATACATACCTTCTGAAACTGAATTAAAAAGTTGTTATCAATTCGGGAAAAATTTTGTTTCGGAATTAAATAAATAATTAAATGAGGGAAAATGGCAAAAAGAAAAATAATAAAAATTGATACAGAAAAATGTACGGGGTGTAAAAAATGTATGCCTGATTGCCCAGAAGGGGCAATTCAACTTATTGACGGCAAGGCTAGATTGATCAGCGATTTATTTTGTGATGGATTAGGAGCTTGTATCGGTAGTTGTCCGGTTGATGCTATAAAGATTGAGGAAAGGGAAGCAGAACAATATGATGAAAGCAAAGTTATGGAAAATATTATAAAAGGCGGGAAAAATACAATTAAAGCGCACTTAAAGCATTTAGATGACCATAATCAAAAAGAGTATCTTCAGCAAGCTATAGAAGTATTAAGAGAAAAGAATATAGATGTTTCTCAATATGAAGAAAAAAAAGAATCAAAAGAACAACCGAGTGAAGAAGAAAAGATAACAACAGAGCCTTTTGATTTAGGGCAGTGGCCAATTCAGCTTAAATTGGTTTCACCCCTTGCGCCTTATTTTCATAAAAAGAACATAGTAATTGCTGCAGATTGTGTAGGATATGCTTTAGGGGATTTTAGAAAATATATTCAGGATAAATCATTAGCAATTGCCTGTCCTAAGCTTGATTCAGAAAAACAACAGTATCTGGAAAAAATAAAAGCTTTAGCCGATATTGCTGAAATTAATACCTTGACTGTGATGATTATGCAAGTGCCTTGCTGCGGTGGTTTGGTAATGCTTGCCCAACAAGCTTTAGAGGAGGCAAAAAGAAAAGTACCTCTGAAAAAAATGGTAGTTAGTATCAAAGGTAACATAATCTCTGAGGAGTGGGTATAAATGAGAGCAGTAGCATTATTATCGGGTGGTCTAGATAGTACTTTGGCGGCAAAAGTAGTTTTGGATCAGGGCATCAAAGTGGCCGCCCTTCATTTTATGAGCCCCTTTTGTACTTGCGATCAGGGTAAAGGCTGTGGTTCTGTTTCTTTAGATATGGCCAATCAATTAGGCA
>CAZSDJ010000088.1:0-3538 GCA_964605645.1 uncultured Planctomycetia bacterium | reverse complement strand
AGTTCCGGGGACAGAACACTTAATTCTTTCTTTTCCTCGGCCCCGGCTTCCTGCGCCTCAACTTCCTTCCAACAGCTGCCTCAATTTTTTTAATAAAATCTTTATCGCCTAAAGGCCTGCCTGTATCAACATGCCTTACAAATAGGTTGCCCTTTTTATCGTCACTATCGTCAGATAGATAACCTTTCCAATCATTTATTTCTTCTGTCACAAAGCTGTTTGATAAAAGCCTGTCTTGTTTTTTATCTACATGAGCTCTTGCGCTAGACCAAGGATAATCCTCCGCGTTCTGGGCAAGGCCTGCTCTTACCGGATTGCGCTCTATATACCGAATTGCAGCATCCAGATGTTTTTGACTAAGAACGCAGGATTTGAACCTTCCTTCCCAAAGATGGCCTCTCCAATTATTACGAAAGTTAATTCTTCTGGTGTAATCTTTATGAGTTTGAGCAAATCCTCTCGAAAAACTATCTTCTTTTTTAGGTACTGCAATGAAATGAACATGATTATCCATCAAGCAATATGCCCAGAATTCTATTCCATATTTTTCAGCATATTTTATTAGAAAATCAATATATGCTTGCTTATCATTTCGATTGAAAAAAACTTTTTCTCTGCGGTTGCCGCGATGCATTATATGATGAGGATAATTAGGTATGACTACCCTTGCTATTCTTGCCATGACCGTATTTTATCAAAATAGCTAAGTGTTTCAATAATTAAGTGTTCTGTCCCCGGAACTCCTGCTTGCCATGACCGTATTTTATCAAAATAGCTAAGTGTTTCAATAATTAAGTGTTCTGTCCCCGGAACTCCTGTCCCCGGAACTCCTAATTCTAATTCAAGAGGGTCTTTTGATTTAACTCTTACATAATTTAATTCTATAATTACTTCTACGCTTCCCTTGCCTGACTCTTTCATTGCTTTTATTCGATTGTATAAAGCCTGTTTTTCTGCTACATAATCATACCGCTTAGGATCTTCACTGTATTTACTATCAACTAAGGTTTGTGACATTCTAAGTATTACGTAACCGGATTTATGGGATCCTTTGCAAGGAAACTTTTTAGCAGGAATGTATATTTCAAATTGGCCATATTTTTTGAAATTGATAGTTTGCTTATCAAGAATTTCATCTCTATAATTTACGGCATTCCTTTTTAATCCTAATGCAGCTACCGCCTTAGGGTCATTAGGAAGCAATGTGTTTTCCGGAGTTAAGATATATTTGATATGGTAATATACCATACCATTAGTAGTAGTTTTATGGATTTGAGCATCTTTTGCGTATAAAAAAGATACATTAAATAAAACTATAATTAATAATATAATTTTTTTCATAACTGCTTCTTAAAATTAAAAAATCCCTCGCCGTTGCCAGCGAAGGTTTTAATTTATTAACGTCCTGGATTTAACCCTTCCAACTCGGGACTGTTTTCTAGTTATACATTTAAATCAAAAAAAGCGCCAAGAAAATTTTTAACTAGAAGTATAAAACAAAAAAACTATACCAAAATCTCCAATATCAATTTATTATCTTTTGAGCAATTCCGGGTGTTGTCCAAAGTGTATTACTACAATAATTATCGCAAGTACAATTGAAATCCAAAGAAAAGTATTATCTGACATGCTGGGCTTCAAATCAGTCACTTTAGTCTTTGCGACATTGTCTCCTATTCTTTTCCCTTGCTCTTTATCTCTTAACATCCTGAAATATTCAATAATTGGGAAAATTGGTATAATCATAAAAATATTTCTAATTATAGCTTTAGACGGGTTTACAGGTGCATTATTTTCATCAATAATTTGAGTACCTACTAAATATTTACCTACACTTTGTCCATCAAGGCAATCCTTAAAAAGAATGACAATCAACCAAATTAACCAACTAATATTTACTGCAAAAATAAATGAAATTATACCACCGCAAACTTGGGCTATAATTGAATCGATAAAAAATGCGCATACTCTTTTATTAGGTCCAGGTTTATTAAAATCCATCTCCCCCCCCTTTTTTTTAATTATACTCAAAACAAAATTTCAACACCGTAAAAAATTCGAAATTTGCAGTGATTTTATACTAACCCTCATAAAATATCATTCAGAATCAATAATCTCTATAATTATTTCCAATCTAATATATAAAAAATACTGATTCCAGAATTCCCCCTTCCAACGCGGGACTATTTACTAATTGTAATTTTAATATATATCTAAAGTGAATGGCCGTCAAGATAAATCCTTCTAAATTACTTAAACCTTAATAATAAATAAACTATGATTCTATTTCTCTATCACCTAAAGAAGCAATCATTGGAAGTATGGTAGGGGAAATTGCTTTTGAAAAAACAATATCTATTCCTTCTTCTTACGCCCTGGCCTCTTTTTAAGTTTTATCTTTTTTGATTCTTTAAATTTCGGAATTTTTACTTATTTATTCTATCAGCTTTTTTATTCTTTCGAGAAACTGTTTGGCTGATTCCAATGCTTTTTCGGCATCTTCACGGGTGGAGAAAAAACTTAAATCGTATTGATCATCATGCCTTATGTCTCTCTGTAAATCAAGTAATTCAACCCACTTTTTCTCAAGTCTCCCCGGCTTTACATATTTTTCTTCAAGGTATCTGGCAACACAGGCATGGCTTTTCTCCCGCCAACCGTCTATAAATAAAATCGCCCGCGCGCTATGAAACATAGCCAAATATGAATCTATGACGGATGAGTTGAAGGCGGAACTTTCAAATGTATTTTCCGCCTCATCCAGCCATTTTTTGGCTTTGTTTATAGATCTTTCGGCTTTGCCCTTGGATGCCGGAATTTTCCTTAACAACCCTTTTTTAACACAGTCTTTAAATTTGAATGCCATGCCCTTCTCCGTATATGTTTATTGAACCAAAAACAAGCGAATGATAAAAAAGCGGATCCTCTTTTTTTATCTTCTCTATTTTTTTATCGGTTAAAAAAAGAAGATTTGCTTGTTCTATTTTTTTCTTAAATTTTGCCGCAAACTCTGCTAATTTCTGGTTCGATGTTTCATCTATCCTAATCCATATATCCACATCGGAATCTTGGTCGTTTTCTCCTTTGGAACAACTGCCGTAAACACCGGATGCTTTTATAAAATTATACTTCTTTAAAATATCAACCGGGATTCTTTTTATATTCAACATGATTCTAAAAGACTTTGTCGCAGCCGAGTTAGTCACCAAGAATTTTCCGTTTGACCGTTTTAAAATAGATTCTTTTACGAGTATATCTAAATATTTGGAAACAAGGCCTTTGCTAAACTTAAGCTTATTAGCTAGCCTATTGACGCGTATAATTTTCTTAGCAAAAATAACGGTTTTAAGAATTTTTATTCTTTCTTTTGTTGAAAAGATATTTTCCATGTTCTCACCTCACGAATTTAATGTTCACGTCTTATGGACTATTTGTTCATAGTATATGAACAAATTCAATTATTGTCAAGCGAATTATTTCTGCACACTGTGTCAAGTTTTAGTAGGTAGTTTTTTAGCGGCCTTAAAATGTTTAAGGT
>CAZSDJ010000087.1:0-3590 GCA_964605645.1 uncultured Planctomycetia bacterium | reverse complement strand
TTCTCAATTCCGGAAACAGATGAAAGGGATTTTGCGGCCAGGGAGAGGGTTTGCGATGCGGCCACCTTTTATCCTATATCCCCGCCCCGCTAAGGTCGCCCCAGCAATCACGTTGTGCCTGCCCTTTAAATGTTCATCTATCTATTCTTTTCTTCAAAAGGCTTTTTATATCTTTGTCTATAATATTCTTTGATTTCCTTTGAAACATTAGGTTCTATAGAATCCCACGTTACATCTATCTTTTCCCCATTTTCATTATATCGATAATATTCAGGTATGCCTTTCTTCCCTCTAGGGATCATATATCGTCCTATCGTAGGCTGCAATAATGCGCGTCTAAATTTTTCTGGAAAGTCAGTATGATCAGCCGCTTCTAAATTAAGACCAAGAACATCTCGTGAAATAATAAATCCTTCTTTTTGCCTAAATACATAATTTATTAAAGACGTCTTAACTTTATCCACTAAATCCTTTAAAGATAAGTATTCTACGCATGAATGTCCTTTATGTACATCCATTATTTTATCCAATAGCTTATTTAATTCGGCTTCTCTTTCTGCCCTATTTCGCTTCCTTACAAAAATCATTATTTCTTTCTTTACACTTTTATCATTTATCGCAATGCGATATTCCTGCTCAACTGCTTCTGAAAACTTTTTATCAAAAACACCTAAATATACATCGCTTTTCAATACCCATTCTTCGATTATCATGCTTACACTTTCTTTCCTGCCCGATAAATCATGCTCGAAAGTCTTAGCCAAAAACATTTTGGAAAGAGATACATCTTTAACAATCATATCCCTAACACCATTACGTTCTGCCTGTAATTCTATTTGCTTTGAGCTTATGAATAATAGGTATTTTTTATCAGGCTGAAATTTCATGATTTCATCTATTAACTTTCTTAATAGAGAAATTTTTTTTATTTAATCTATAAAATTGCCAGTTGTTAGTTCCTAATAAAAAATTGATTTTAACATAGTCTTTACCTGGCAAATATGCTATTGTTACACCTATCGCGTAGGAAAACTTTTCTCTATTTTCCACAAGATTTTTAATTTTTTTCTTATCACCGCAAGATGAGTATCCTTTTTTTGCTTCTATAGCAATTAAATTATTTCTGTTTCCGCTTCTACGTTCGTGGACAAGTATATCGGGCCTTATGTATCGCCCATTGGACATCTTTTTTTCATTTTCCTTATATTTGTTATATTCAAGATCGACATCATGTTTCGTTAATATCTTTTTTTTAATCAATACCGCTTCTAAATACTGTACTAATTTATGATTTATGCATTCTTCTCTAGGTTGATTTTTTATTAATTCGCTATCATATTGAATTAATAATCTTAAAGCATCAATAACGGATTCTTGCAATTCCACAATTTCATTCATCGCTTGCTCTCGCATTAAATTTTACTTTTTTTGGCCCAATGATTCTTGCCTCATGACATGTTCGCCCTTTAGGGCTACCAAAAAAATGCTTTGCATGCTTTCCCTAAAAATTATTTTCGGTCTAAGCTTAATCGAAATGATCTTATTGAGTTTATTTTTTCTTCAATTCGGAAAGTATGCTCTTTTACACTCTCTATAAATTTCTCTATCAAATCTAATTCCTTATCTGTAAAAGAGCTATGTTCATATCTAAGAAGCCCATTAAGCATACCCAGAAAATCACTAAACCCATAACGCTGGTGATGCTCTAACAATTCGCTTCTTGAACGTATCCGTAATGTGCGACTCAAAAATGACTGTTTACGCATTAGCCCTATTTCAGCAGCAGCGAATCCTTCATCTAATCGCCCTATTCTGAATAAAACGTAAAGTATAAGGTAGCTAACACAATAATACTCTTTTTCTCTATTGAGTCTGGAAATTAATGAATTCCTAAATAACTCCTTTTCTTTATCGTCCTGCATTTTTTTGTAATAGTTTACTAATGCTTCGCCATTTTCTGAGTAAATGCGAGAATTCTGTGGATCTGACACTATTTCTTGTCTTTCTCCAGATTTACTACTTGTCCACCCATCTTGGTATATACTTTTAATTTTTCTCCCATTATACATGGCATAGACGCTTCCTAATTCTCCTGAACATCGCCCATATTTTTTGTACCGATTGATTTCGTCCTTAAGAACTGATGCAATTTTTTTTTCTGTATCGTGCTCTAGTTCATAAACCGCCTCTGTCTGAAGGCTTTTGGGAACACTTCTCCTCTTTTTATCTGATTCAAACTCAACGTTTTTAAATTTTCTTTTTTTGCCATATTGATCAACAAATGAAATATTTAACTTCAATTTTTGGCCCTCTTTGCGAATTGGAGGATTAATCGAGAAATCTGCATGTAAATTTGTAGTAGCGTGAGGCGGAATGGAATAACTACCATAATATTGGCTGTTAACGTCTTTGATCGAAACATGTCCAAACACCCTGGGTTTATCAATATATGTATTTAGGATTCTGATTGGCTGTTCGGTTGGATTCGTTACGTACCAATATGACGCAATCTGCATTGCCGGTTTCTGATCGCCGGTCCTCCCCTTGTGCCACCAATTTTGTTTTTGATCTGATACTATTATTGGACGATTTAGCCAGTGTTTAATACTGGGGATAAGTGAAGCGATTCTCCCATTTCTTTTAAGACCAAAATTCTTTCTAAAAACTTTTATAAGTAAAACTAAAGTGCCTGTTGCAGCACTTACAAAAACAATTATTGGCTCATAATTACCCTGAGGATTTTTGTACCAAAGATAAGCCATGATTGCAGATAATATATAAGAAATTAAAATAATAAAATTTTCCATCGGGTATCTCTATCTCCTCATGATTTTGTTTCCTCTGCGGTGAAACTCTATATGCCCACCCCTCAGTAATAACCCTATTAGTCACTTTTCGCGACTGCCTCCTTTTTTTCAAGTTTCCATATTTTCTTAATTTCTTCTATTTCACTTTTTTCAATCAATTTCCATGGCACTTTACGTTGCACTTCTAGCAATTTTCTCAATATCTTTCTTCTAGCAGGCAATGTAAATGGTCCCAAGCCATTTGTTCCATTTCGTCTCTTTTTATGTCTATATGAAGGAATATCTCTTATTTGCATTAACCAATTTCTATAGCGAAATAAATATTTCAATTCAGTAAATCCTTCATTAATTAGCCCCTCCATAGCTTTATCCTTTCTAATCACTGTACATATCCAGCAACCAAATCTTCTCTTTTTATAGTTTTCCCCTTTCCAGTTGTACAAACACATTAATCTTTTAACATTAAAGCTTTGTGAAGACGAATCAGATATTAATAAATCCCATACATCAGAGGTTTTATAATTAGTATTGGGCTGTAAATAACTGAATTTTTGTTAAGTGAGTGTTTAAAATAATATGCTGCCTTAATTTTATGTTTTTGAATTATTTTATCTCTCTCGTGACTTTCTCCGTTTCGAATACCCAATAAAATTGTATTTCTTTTGTTGCCTTTGTAACCATATAAGGGTTTAATTGGATTCACCCGTAAGCCATCTGTACACCATCTAAACTTATTCGTAGGTGGTGGATACCCTTTCCGAATACCATTAACAAAAAATCGAT
>CAZSDJ010000086.1:0-3644 GCA_964605645.1 uncultured Planctomycetia bacterium | reverse complement strand
AGTAGAAAGGAAAGGTTTCAAAGACTTGTAGAAAACAACCCAAGGGTCAGCCGAAGGTGCGGATATAAACTCGCTTTCCTTTGGCTGTCATGTCCGAGGCGTCCCTCGAAGATTTCGAAGAAATCTGAGAGGTATCCAGACGCCCGGACTTATCTTTTTTCATTTCACTCATTTCCCTGCCTCTTTGAATACTGATTCTAATCTTTTACCTGCCACTAGCGTTTCCTTCTGCTTTCTGGTAAGTTTCTTTATTCGCTGTTCCGCCATAAAAGCCGGCTTAAAATAAGAATATTTCTTGCTCCATAGGCCTCCTGTTTTTTGTTGGTTTTAACACCTTACAAAATAACAGATTTTGAGAGTCATGGGACATTTTTTTTAAAAAAAGCTTTCGCACTTATAATTACAATCTTCCAACAATAAAATATTATTTGCTATTCACCAAGCTGCTTTCGAATTTCCTGCTCGGTAATTTTACGGCGTGACTGCTGGCTGCGCCTAAAGCCTTCTTTTATCTTATCACACAGTTTTAGATAATTTTCTTTCTTATCATATTCAGTGTACCCGGCCGCATACGCAAGCGCTGACAAAGCCTCATCTATGTCATTTGTATCGATTTGAATCAGCCACTTATCTCCCTCAGGCTTTATGCTTTCAACAGCATCTTCTAAAAAAGGTTCTAAATAGACAATACTTTTCAGCAATTCCAGTTCGGATTTATTAAATAGATAACAAACTTTGCCCTGCATAAGCAAACACCTCCTGTTTAACACCCCTAACCATTCCAGGAAACACCCGCTCAGATATCCTGTTCCACTCAAACTCAGCAAATGAACCTAACTGTGGCATAGAAGAAAAAAGGGGTCAGAGTGATTTTTTTGGCCTACCCTTTTTATTTAGAATAAGCCTTCTATCTAATTTCTTAGCCAGCTTAGTAATAAAGCTGTCACTGCCTATAACCCCGCCTTTTTGGGTACGAAAACGAATTAGCTCTAACTCTTTATCCGGAATATTTTCTAAAAATAGGCTTCTGTAATTTTGCTGCCTTTCTTTACCTGTCTTGCCTAAACTGAGGTAAACAGGATCTTCAGCTATTAATTTATTCTATTGCCCCTGAGAATAATATGGTGGGGATATCCCGGCACAACTAATCGCGGCTGTCTTGGCATACTTAAATTGTAAAAGAACGCTTACCGGTTGTCAAGAAAAATGACTCTGACCCCTTATCCTCATCTTTCAATAATAAAAAAATATCCATAAGTATCTCACTTTTGTATTTTTCGAAATATATTCCCTATCCATGCTGGTGCATAGCGTATATCACTCATTAATGTGTTTTTATCCTTATCAGATAATCGTCTCTTAAGTTTTGCTATAATAGCTGAGTCCACGTTTTTCTGTTTTAAATAGCGCAGTGCCTGAATAACCAATCCGCTTATACGCCCGGCCACGGCCATGTTTTTCGGAGTGGTTCGTTTTAAAATGATCTTCTGTTTTCCAATCTGGACTTTCCGATTAGGCCCATCTGTAAAAAAAACAATTTTTGCCGGGACTTGCTCTGTTAATCCCAAAAGATTGGCAGCATATGCGCCGGAAGGCTGAATTTTTACATTATCTCGACCCATCAATGCTTGGGCAACGCGATTATAATTTGGTGGAAGAACACCAAAATCCGGGTGTTTATTTGGGTAGTCATAAAGACCACGCGCTAATCTACGAATGGTTCCGGTCTTAACCAAACGCCCTAAAGCTTGATCTATAGCTGCACGACTCCCTAAATCAAGAAAGTTTATTGGAGCAAACACCCAACCCCTCTTTTTGCCATATATCCTGCTAACTACTTTATTATCAATGCTTTGCGACATTACTTTCTCCTTTTCTTGTCAGAAAAAGTATATAGTTTTTCTGACAAAATGTCAAGCAGTTTTTTTTCAAACAAGCTTTTAAGAGTGCCTATCACTATTTATGTTAGTAACTGATTATCTAATGTTCACTAATTAGTGAACATTATTTAAGCCTTGCGCGCTTGGGAATCTTTCCGGTTTTGAAGTGTTTATCAATCCAACCGTTCTTGACCTTATCCCGGCTGTCGAAATGCTTTACATAGGGCTTAATATCCAGAAGCGGAGTACCGTCCAAAATGTCGACTTCGGTAAAAGTGATGGTGCTTCCCTTCACGCTTTTCAATTTCACGATCGAGAATCCGATATGATTAGGGCGGTGCGGACTGCGTATCGCGAATATTCCGTGTTCTGTATCTTCCAAAAAAGGTTTGCCGGTGAGTTTTTCTTCTTTTGAACGGTTAAAATGATAGATCAGGATAACGTGGGAAAACCCTTCGATATCCTTTAAGCCCGCTTTATATTCTGGAAATAATTTGGCAGTGCCTATCACTCCCCTTTTAAACTTACCCTGAATGGGCATGCCTTTGGGTTCTTTGTACGGCGTATTGATGATGCCTATGGGTTTGATCGTAATAGATTTTTTCATTTCACTCATTTCCCTGCCTCTTTGAATACTGATTCTAATCTTTTACCTGCCACTAGCGTTTCCTTCTGCTTTCTGGTAAGTTTCTTTATTCGCTGTTCCGCCATAAAAGCCGGCTTAAAATAAGAATATTTCTTGCTCCATACCAACTCTACCGGAGTTTTAAACTTAGTATACCAGGCCCCTTTTTTGCTATTATGCTGCTTAAGCCGGCGGGCCAAATCATTGGTGTGTCCGGTATAAAAAGTATTATCCTGACATTGTAAAATATAGACACAAAATTGACCTTGGCGTTTAAATGATCTTTTATCTTTACCCACGATATTTTACAATGCCGTAAAAACTCTTTCTTTACCATTATACTTTTTAATGCTATGTTTGCCTATTATACCAGAAAGGATTAATTTGGTAAGAGGGTTGCAAAAATTAAACAAAATATTTGTTAAGGGCAAATGGTTGTTCGTCCTTACGGGGTGAGTTATGTTTATTATACGGTGGTGTGGTTTGGCGTTATAATATAGCGTTAGTTTATCTTCCTCTACCGCCAGGCCTTCCCGCGCCTTCCGGTCTTCCTACTCCTTCAGGTTTTCCCGTACCTTCCGGCTTTCCAACACCTTCTGGCTTACCCACACCCTCAGGTTTTCCTGCTCCTTCAGGTCCACCGATAGGAAGTTCACCTCTTTGTATCTTATTCAGTACATCCAGGGCGCGGTTTCTGCCTTGTTTGGAAGATTCTATAGCATGGGAAATAGCCAGCCTAGCTTGCTCTGGGACTTTTCCCAATAAATCTGTCAGTACTTCGGTGTGTTTCTTGGTAGACCTTTCAACCGCATCCAGTGCCTGGCTTACATCACGTCCTTGAGCCTGAGCCCGGTTAATTTCATCCATCGCTCCACTAACGGCCTTTTCATAGTCCGTTACGAGGTCATCTACAAACTCCGACTTACCCTTAGAGACCATCGCTTTTACTTCTGCTAATCTCTCCTTGGCATACTTTGTATAAAGAGTAGCCTTCTCCAATGGGTCAAAACCGGCGTTTAATTCCGCTGTTTCCATCTGTCGCTTTGCCTGGTAAAGCGGGTCATCGGGCAGCGTCTCCGGTTCATCTTGGGCAAAGGCAAAACTTGCCAAAGACAAACAAATAATTACCGATAATAGTA
>CAZSDJ010000085.1:0-3774 GCA_964605645.1 uncultured Planctomycetia bacterium | reverse complement strand
AATGATAATCTTCCCAACCCATAGCATCCTGTATTGCCACATGCAAATCATAAAAAGTATAGTTTTCCGGCACCTGTATCCGGCGCCAAACAGACGGTTTAATTTCTTTAAGCCTAATATGCAGTTGGTAGACTCTCTTAAACCGTCGCGGATAAGGCATTGTAAACTCTATATAATTATCACCCATTCTTTACCCCCTCCCAATACCACTATTGTATCCGGTGTGATAATGGTAACTTTGATTAGCTGTTTTAATTTAAGACTTTTCTCTTAACATATTCCTTTTTCACGACTTAAATAATGTCAATCAGAGTTAAGTATTGTACCCCCTGAATTGTGAACGGTTGTTTGCTGGACCAATGTGTCTTCGTTGAGATATGTCATTGTTTTTTCTTTTTCGATTTGATTAACTTTTTAACTTCGCGGTCAAAGTCGGAAACATAATTTTTGTCCTGGATAACGCGATATTTTTCATATACATAACAACTCTTTTTTGGGCTTACATTTCCGCATAGTCAAGGTACATAGTAACAATTCTGTTGAGGAGATTTAATTCCTTTTCATCAAGATAGTTTTTAGCAATCGTGACATCAGTTTTACGGATTTCGCCTTTAGGGCTGTTTTTCCAGCTCGTCAAACCCATATACGGCTTTTTGCTATCAACTCTTTGCGTGATGATTTCCGCCGCAGTCAGGCCGCTTATGGCATAATGCAGTTTATTTTGTACCGTAGCGAAAAATTGTTTTGTTATGTCCGTATTTAGATCATAATCAGCGCTGCATTGAGCGTAAATATCCGTAATCTTTTGGTAAAACCTGCGTTCACTGCTCCGGATATCTCTGATACGGGCCAGTTGTTCCTCAAAATAATCTTGTCCAAAAATATTATTGGGATTTTTCAACCGTTCATCATCCATGGCAAAGCCTTTGATGATGTATTCCTTGAGCACTTGCGTAGCCCATTTGCGGAAATGTGTCGCTCTTAGTGAATTGACCCGATAACCGACGGAAATAATGGCGTCAAGGTTATAAAACTCCACCTTTCGAGATACTTCCCTTTGTCCCTCTTTCTGAACTTGTGCAATTTTTGCACACGTTGAGCTTTTATCCAGCTCACCTTCCACATAAATATTCTTCAAATGCTTGGTGACTACGCTTCTTTCCACATCAAAAAGCTCGGCAATCTTTGCCTGTGTGAGCCAGACATTTTCATCCCGTAAAAATATCTCTACCTTCACTTTGTCATTGGGTGTCGTGTAAAGCAAAAATTCCGTAAAACTGTTTTGCGGAACAATCTTTTTATTTTTTTTCATGCGTTATACCTCAATCTTCCCGCTCATCAGCTGTAGTAACAGCAAATCGCGGACTTGAGCAAGTTTTTGATTTTGGGCATATTTGCTTTTCTCTCCTTGAGTATATTCTAGAAAAAATCCCTCGCCGTTGCCAGCGAAGGTTTTAATTTATTAATGTCCTGGATTTAATCCTTCCAACTCGGGACAATAGCTAATTGTATGTTTAATATATATCTAAAGTAAAAATCCGTCAATAATTTTTTCAGAAAGGCTTGTTTTTGAATATATCAAGGATAAACCAGCTGATAAATCCGCTTATAGAGAATTTGAAGATTTGTTGTATCAAACTCTCCATACTTCTTTCATATCCTCAATATCCGGGTCGTCATATCGAGCCATAGTTGCCAGCCATTCCGGCATACCTTCTTTTATTAATTCTTTTAAATCACAAAAATCTTCTTCCGATACTTTACCGTGTTCATACATAAACTGATAAAACTTCTTTAAACTTGCGGCGTTTTCTTTTATCGCTGTTGTGTTTGCCCACATTGCCTTTTTGATAAACCAATAGCCAAGAAACATCTCTATTTCGTCAGCGCCGTCCTTAGCTTCAACAGCATCTTCATACAACAAAAACTCGTTTACGTAGAAATCTACATTTGAAGCATGTTTTTCAATTATTTTTGCTGATAACCTTTTGACAGAGAGCCACTTTTTAAAATCAGAAATCAGTTTTTCATTTTCTTCTCTTATTCGTTTGCATTCTTTTTCATATTTTTCGTAATCCATGGCTTTCCTTAAGTGGTTATGGGAATTTTTTTAGGTATATCATTAATATACAAAATACTTTCCTATTCTGCAAGCTTTTTCTTGCTCTATTGGAAGAATCCTCTGATAGAAATTGAAAATAGGGAACTGTTAGATGCTGTTGATAAATTGTTGAGATTTAAAATAAATAGGTGTCTGTCCCTATTTGTTAAGTATTTTAATCATGTTCATCCAGTATTTTTTTGTGGGCTTGGTATCTTTTTTGCCAGTTACCTTTTTGAAAGTAAAATCCCATCGTTAAGCCGTGTAAAAGGTCAGAAGTACTAATTGCAAGATAAACTCCAATTACTTTTAACGTAAACAGATTAGCAAGAATATAGGCGACCGGTATTCTCCAAACAAGTTGGAATATCCCGGTCATAATTGCCGGCGCAACAGTATCTCCGGCGCCGGTTATGCCTTTTCCTAAAATTAAAGCGGGGGTTAAAAATGGTAAACTGATCGATATGAACCGGAGAAAAATGCCGGCTGAATTTATAATTTCTTGGTCTTTGGTAAACAGCGAAATTATTTGAGGTGAAAATATAAAAAATACAATTGCCAGCGGGATAACCAGCATCTGATAGTATTTCACTGCTTGCCAGCCAGCTTTCCGGGCCCGTTTCGGTTGGCCGCTCCCCATATTCTGGCCGATTAAGATACTCGCGCCGATTCCGGTTGCGATCCCAAACATAATAATAAATAATCGCAGCCGGACCACTATCCCGTAAGCTGCTAATGCAGCAGTCCCGAATGAGCTGATTATTTTTATTAAAAAAAGCAGTGAAATTTGGCGCATTAAAACTTCTAAAGAAGAAAAAAAACCAATTTTTACCATCCTAATTAAAACTGGTAAATTAAAATAAAAACTGTTTCGATTAAAATGCAGGCTGGAGTAGCCAAAGATAAAATGCTTTATCAAAAACAATAAGCCGATTGCCCGGCTAATTACAGTGGCTAGAGCCGAACCGGCAACCTCGAGGCGGGGAAAAAATCCAATGCCGAAAATTAAAAGTGGGTCGAGGATGATGTTTAGGATATTTGCAAAAATTAGTGCTTTGAGGGGGGTTAAGGTGTCACCGGAGCCGCGCAGCGATTGATTAAAGGCAAAAAATAAAAAGATAACAAAAGAAAAAGAAAAAGCTATTTGAAGGTATTCTTTTGCATAGAGCATCACCTCGTTACTGGCCCCCACCATCTTTAATAATGGTTCAGTCCAAAATAAACCGACAACTAACATTAAAAATGAACAAATGATGCTTAGAGTTACTGCTTGAATTAATACATTATCTGCCTTTTCGTAGCTTCTTTGCCCGATATAATGAGCAATTAAAGCAGTAGTTCCGGTAGAAATACCCAATGCCACCATAATAATCATCGCTATCAGCACTCCGGAAATAGAGATTGCGGCTAAAGCAACCGGCCCTAATTTTCCAATGAAAAATAGATCAACAAGATTAAAGAGGTTGTGTAAAAATGCACCAGTTACAAGCGGCAGGCTGAGCCGCCAAAGCGAAGATTTAATGTTGCCTTCAGTTATCTGAGGATTTGTCTTGCGACTTCTTTTTTTTCTCATTATTTATCGAATTTTAACAGAAAATACCATGGGGTCAACCAAATAGATAACTGGAGTTTCCCCATTTTTTTTAGGGAGCCGCGAACTTAAGTAAAAGCTG
>CAZSDJ010000084.1:0-3990 GCA_964605645.1 uncultured Planctomycetia bacterium | reverse complement strand
TTTACTACCCGAGCTTTAGCCCAAAAACACAAAGTAGAGGGCTGGGTTAAAAATTCATCTGACGGACGAGTTGAAATTATTGCTGAAGCAGAAAACAAAAGCCTAAATAACTTTTTGTCCGATTTAAAAGAAGAATTTAAATATAATATTGCTGATCTAAAAAAAGAAGAAAACGAGGCAAGCGGTAAATACCAAGGTTTTCAAATAACCTTTTGATAGTCCAGAACCAGAAAAGTAAATGAGTAAAAGTGTTAATGGGTAAATGCGTATACACATCTACCCATACACACATATACACATACACACATTAGCCAAAAACCAATTATGAGGTACGGAATTTTTTCTGACATTCATAGCAATTTAGAAGCTTTTAACAAAGCAATTTATTCTCTAAAAAAACAAAATATCGATAAACTTATCTGTTTAGGTGATATAGTTGGTTATGGGGCAAACCCCAAAGAATGCCTAGAAATTATTAGTAAATTAAAGCCTGAAGTAATAGCCGGAAACCATGATTGGGCAAACGTAGATAAGTTTAATTTAGGCTTTTTCAATTGGCACGCCAAAGAAGCAATTATCTGGACCAAAAGAAAAATAAATAAAGACAACTGGAGATATCTAAGAAGCCTGCCTTTAATGTATCAAGAAAATAATTTTTGCTGTGTCCACGCAAGCCTGGATAGCCCCAGAGAATTTAATTACGTAATTACCGCCAAACAAGCAGAAAAAAATTTCTTCTTACTAAAGGCTAAAATTTGTTTCATTGGGCATTCCCATTTTTCCGAAGCATTTTCTTTTAATAGAGGAGAAATAAAACATCTGCTTCAGAAAAAAATAGACATAGAAAAGAACAAAAAATATATTGTAAATGTAGGCAGCATCGGCCAACCCCGAGATGGTGATCCACGTTTATCTTTCTGTATTTACGATACGAAGAAGAAATTAGTAGAATACAAAAGGCTCCAATACGATGTAAAAGCAGCTGCTGATAAAATAAACAAAAATGGCCTACCGGAATTCCTGGCCCAACGCCTGTATCTGGGCCGGTAAGGCCTGAGATGGTGAAATTTTCCCTTGTCATTATCTTCTTCCCACAGTAAAATAACCCTAGTGTAAAAAGGGGACAGACTTATTTTTTATTGTAAAAAGAAATACATTTATATTGTTTGATTATTGAATATTGGAATTTGGGATTTATTTGATAATTGTATCTTGGTTATTGATTATTTCGATAGTTTCTTGGTAATTGGTGATTAAACTTTTGACAATACGATCTTTTAACCAAGGAGGCCTGATAAAATGAACAGAAAAACAGTATTGTTGGCCAGCCTTTCGGCTGTTATCTTTCTCTTTTCCTTTTCTTCTCCCGCCTTCTGCCAGCAAGGCGAATCCATTACCCTTACCACCTACTACCCTTCTCCGGCCGGAATCTACAATAAACTCCGGTCAAAGAAAATGGCAATCGGAGACACCTACTATGACCCTTCCCAATACTGCTGGGACCCCAACAGCTCCTGCTCTTCCTCCAACCTCGAGGAAGAAACCAGCCTGATAGTGGAAGGCAACGTCGGCATCGGGACAACGGAGTCGGGGGGCAAGTTGAGTGTTAGCGGAGGGACCACGCCAGCTATAAACAAAATCTTTTCTGACCGAAAAAATTAGCCTTTATCTTACCCCATCTGGGATTTTATTCTTTTTACAGTTTCTATTGTTGTTGTATAATAATGGAGATGAAACAAGCCGAAAAACAAATCGAAAACTTACGGAAAAGAATCCGGGAAGCGGATTACCATTATTACGTTTTAAACGACCCGCAGATTTCGGATAAAGAATACGACGACTTGATGAAACAACTGGAGGCTCTTGAGAAAAAACATCCCCAATTGATAACTCCCGATTCTCCGACCCAAAGAGTATCCGGCGGGCTCCTCGAAGAGTTCCCCCCGGTAGAACATAAAGTTAAAATGCTTTCTTTAGATAATACTTACTCTATCGAAGAGCTAAAAGAATGGGAACAACGGACAAAAAGAGCTTTAAAAAAGAATATCGACTTCGACTATATGTGTGAATTAAAGATAGATGGAATCAGCTGTTCTCTCACTTACGAAAACGGGATGTTTAAGATGGGCTTGACCCGGGGCGACGGACAGAAAGGAGAAGGCATAACCACAAACATCAAAACAATCTACTCTATACCTTTAAAGCTTCGGGGAGATTTTCCTCAAAGTTTAGAAGTAAGAGGGGAAATCTATATCGGCAAAAAAGATTTTGAAAACCTCAACCAGGAGCGCCTGGAAGAAAATAAGACTCCCTTTGCCAACGCCCGTAATGCCGCCGCCGGCTCCCTTAAACTTCTTGAGCCTGCTTTGGTCGTCAAACGGGATTTGCGTTGTTTTATCCATTCCTTCGGCTGGGTCGAAGGTCACGAATTTGAATCGCAGAACGAATTTTTTGAAAAAATCCGGCAATGGGGGCTGCGGACCCAGAAAGAAAACAAACTCTGCAAAAATTTAAACCAGGTTATCGGCTACTGCAAATATTTCCAAGAAAAACGAAACAGCCTTCCTTACGAAGCCGACGGGGTAGTGGTAAAAATTAACAGCCTTAAACTGCAAAAAAAATTAGGCTCTACCCAAAAATCACCGCGTTGGGCAGTAGCTTACAAATTTCCTGCAATTAGAAAAACTACTCGAATAAAAAAAGTTGAATTTGGAGTGGGAAGAACCGGTATCATCACCCCTGTGGCAATCTTAAAGCCAGTTAAATGCGCAGGCGCTATTATAAAAAGAGCTACTTTGCATAACTTTGACGAAATTAAAAGGCTGGATATAAAAGTTGGTGATACCGTATTGATTGAAAGAGCCGGCGATGTAATCCCCAAAATTATCAAAGTTATAACTTCAAAACGAACCGGAAAAGAACAGCCAATAGCCCCTCCCCAAAAATGCCCAATTTGTGAGGGAGCAGTTGAAAAAGAAGAAGTTTATTATTTTTGCCTTAATCCCAATTGCCCCAGTAAGTTAAAACGATCCTTAATCCATTTTGCCAGTAGGCCGGCGATGGATATTGAAGGCCTGGGAGAAAGTTTAGGAGAGGAGCTCGTAGCAAAAGGACTGGTCAAAAACCTTGCTGATATATATAAATTGACTAAAAAAAATTTATTAAGTTTGCCCTTATTTAAAGAAAAAAAAGCAAGCAATATCATTGAAGCAATATCTAAAAGTAAAAACCAACCTTTAAATAGATTCCTGTTTGGATTAGGGATCCCCCACGTCGGCCAAAAAGCCGCCAATACTCTGGCCGAAAAATTTAATTCTCTGGCCAAAATCAAAACTTTAAACAAAGAAACTTTAGAAAAAATAGATGAAACCGGGCCAATTATGGCAGAAGCAATAGCTAAGTTTTTTTCGCAAAAATCAGTAGGGGAGATGTTAAAAGAATTTAAAAGATTCGGGGTATCACCAGCCAAACTAAAACAACAAAGATCTAATAAATTATCCGGTAAAACTTTTGTCTTTACCGGCCAGCTAAACACCCTTAGCCGCAATCAAGCCCAAAACAAAGTGAAAGAATTAGGAGGAAAGTGGTCATCGTCAATCAGCAGTAAAACCAGTTTTTTGGTAGCTGGCAAAGATCCTGGTTCCAAATATCAAATGGCTAAAAAAAAGAAAGTTAAAACCCTCTCAGAAAAAGACTTCCTGAAACTAATCTCTAAATAAAATACGAAATCCGAATATCAAAATCTATGCTGTTCACAGGCAGTATTATCAAACGAAAAAAACAAATTTTTGAGCGCTCTATGATTTTAGCAGGAAAATGCCGTTAAGAAAATCGACGAGCCGCGAAGCGCTGGGAGGAGATTTTTAGGCGTTTTTCTGTGTTTCCAGCTAAAACTTACAGAAAAAATTATACCAGCGCGAAAAAAATTTCGTTTTTGGTAATGTAAAATATTGTGTGTAAGTAACAGTTGATTGAAAACAAAAAAGGGTG
>CAZSDJ010000083.1:0-3993 GCA_964605645.1 uncultured Planctomycetia bacterium | reverse complement strand
CCTCTGAAATCAAGGTTGGGGCGAAGCACGGTTTGGACGGGAAAACGAAAATCTATTAAATTCCTATCAGAAACTATATTTATATTTTCTAGGTATTGCAGGAAAGTCCGGCCGTCATACCAATTCATATTGTTGCCTCTTTTGGTTACCATATCTCCGATTAATGCAGAAATCGGTTTAATTTGAATATCATGGGTAGGCAGGCGGGAGGCAAACTGGAGATAATCTTCTTTTATTTTTTGGTATATATCTTGGGAATAATCGACTAAATCCATCTTATTGACTACAACCAAAATGTGGGGAATATCGAGAAGAGTAACGATAAAAGAATGCCTCTTGGTCTGCTCCAATACCCCTTTGCGCGCATCAATAATAATAACCGCTAATTCCGCAGTGGAAGCTGCGGTTACCATATTGCGGGTATATTGAACATGGCCGGGTGAATCGGCAATAATAAACTTTCTTTTCTCGGTGGAAAAATAACGGTAGGCAACATCAATGGTTATGCCTTGCTCTCTTTCGGATTTTAAACCGTCAACTAACAGGGAAAGATCTACTTCTTTCTCACCTTTTTTCTTAGCGATGCTCTCGATAGAAGCAAGTTGGTCTTTATAAATCCCTTTTGATTCATACAAAAGCCTCCCAATGAGGGTTGATTTACCGTCATCGATACTTCCGGCAGTAACAAGTCTGAGCAGGTCCTTTTCAGTTTGCATGATAAACTCCTTAGCAAAGCGCTATGCTAGAAATAGCCTTCCTTTTTCTTTTCCTCCATTGAACCGTCGGTTTCGTAATCTATGGCTCTGTTTTCTCTTTCTGATTTCATAGCAATCATTACTTCTTCGATAATTTTATCTAAAGTGTCAGCTTTTGATTCAATCGCCCCGGAGCAAGGTGAACAACCTAAAGTTCTAAATCTAACCTTAACTTCTTCAACCTGCTCGCCTTCTTTGGGCTGGTTAAACTCATCTGCCAAAATTATCAACCCATTGCGCCTGATAATTTTTCTTTTTTTGGCAAAATAAAGAGGCACAATTTCAATATTTTCTCTTTTTATATAGTGCCAAATATCTAATTCGGTCCAATTGGAAAGGGGAAATACCCGTACCGATTCTGTGGGATTAATTTTGGCATTATAGAGGCTCCAAATTTCCGGCCTTTGATTTTTCGGATCCCAGGCACCGAATTTATCACGAAAAGAGAATATTCTCTCCTTTGCTCTGGACCGTTCTTCCTCTCTTCTGGCTCCGCCAATTGCTGCATCAAATTCATTTGCAGAAAGCCCTTCTAATAAACTTTTGGTCTTTAAAAACTTACAGCACTTATCCATGCCGAATTGAGAAGGGTGCATCTTTTTTTTGATATAAGGTTCATTACGATGGACAATGATTTTGACATTTTCTTTAGCCGGAATTTTATCCCTGAAATTAATCATCTCTTTCATTTTATAAGATGTATCAATATGCATCAGGGGAAAAGGTATTTTTGCCGGATAAAAAGCTTTTTGGGCTAGGCGCAATAACACACTGGAATCTTTGCCGATGGAATAAAGTAAAACCGGTTTTTGAAATTCTGCAAACACTTCCCGAATTATATGGATACTTTCAGATTCAAGATTGTCTAAATAAGATAGTTTATATCCGTTTTCCATAGTTAATTTTTAGTTTATCAAATATTACGATAACAAGAAATCAGATATATCCTTTATTTTTTAAATAAGCTATAATTTTTTGACAACTTTCCTCAACTGTTTTTTTATCAGTATTAATTACGATTTCGGGATTCTGAGGTGCCTGGTAAGCATCATCAATACCGGTAAAATTTTTTATCTGTCCTGCCCTTGCTTTTTTATACATCCCCTTCGGGTCACGCTTTTCGCAAATTTCAAGCGGGGCTGAAACATAGGTTAAAATAAAATTCCGGCATAACCCTCTAACAAATTGCCGGGTTTCAGCATAAGGCGAAATAAAAGAGGCGGTAACCATTACTCCATTTTTTTCTAACATCGAAGCTAAAAAACCAACTCTTCTTATATGATTATTCCGTTCTTGTTTACTAAAGCCAGTTTTAGGAAATATGGAACGTACTTTATCACCATCTAGATGCTCGATGCGGTAACCGGAACGTTTTAACTTCTCATAAACTGCCTCAGCCAGCGTGCTTTTGCCCGAGCCAGATAAGCCGGTAAACCATAAAACAAAGGGGGTTATATCTTTTTTCCCAATTTTCACTTTATCCCAAATACGCTCGTGTAAAAAATAAAGTAAAAATTTAGCTATCATCTCAAAGCCACCAACAATAGCAGCAACACTAACTCGACCGACAAAGATAAAAACAATAATCATGGTGGCAACTGTGCCACTTAAGCGCCAAGAAATAGCTTTAAATAGTGACCGGTATCTTGTATCTTTCTGCAATGCTTACTCCTTGTTTAATTTATTGGAAAAAAGTTTTTACTTGGTTAATTACGTAATTTATTTTTTTATTCTCCATAAAAGGATAAATTGGTAAACTTACTACCTGTTTAATAATCTTATTGGTATTATTTAATTTATAAGGAACTTTTGCATTACTAAAGGCTTTCATTTTCTCTAAACTGACCGGATAATAACTTCTGGCTGAAATATTTTTAGAATTTAGGTAATTAATAAATTTAGCCCTTATTTTAGGAGAAACTTTTATGGTGTAAAGGTGGTAAACATGAGTTAGCCCTAAGTCCAAAGTCCTAAGTCCAAAGTCCGGAGTAGCAACCTGAGATATACCGCAAAAAGCTTGATTATACTTTTTTGCAATTTGGATTCGTTTTTTATTAAACATATCAATGTGTTTTAGTTTTGCCAGCAGTACTGCAGCTTGCAGGGAATCAAGGCGGGAGTTGTAACCGCAATAATCTGCCTTGTATTGAGCAGTTTGGCCGTGATTACGCAAAATTTTAATTAAATCAGAATCTTTTTTAGTTTTAGCAGTGATTAAGCCGCCATCGCCAAAGCCTCCCAGATTTTTAGAAGGGAAAAAGCTAAAGGCGCCAAAATCTCCGAGGCTACCGGTTTTTTTACCTTTTCCGCCAGAGGCGGATCCGCCTTCGGCGGAATAAGAAGCACCAAAACTTTGAGCACAATCTTCTAGGATAAATAATTTATGATCTTTAGCTATTCTTTTAATGGCTGTCATCTGGCAGCTTTGGCCAAAAAGATGAACAGGGATAATCCCTACTGTATTTTTAGTTATTGCTTTTTTTATCGCCTGTGGGCTAATATTGTAAGTATCAGGGTCAATATCGACAAATACCGGTTTTGCTCCGGCCCGCAATATAACTTCGGCAGTTGCTAAAAAGGTAAAAGGAGTAGTTATGATCTCATCTTTGTTATTAAAAAATTCTTTTTTCTTAAATTTTAGGCAAAGGGCCCGTAAGGCAAGCAATAAAGCATCTGTACCGGAGGCAACTCCCACTGCATAGTTTATCCCTAAATATTTTACGGCCTTTTTTTCGAATTCTTCTACTTTTGGCCCTAAAACCCATTGTTGACCGCTTAAACAATCTTTAAGCTGCCTGTCAATTTCTTTTTTTAAAAAGTTATATTCTGGTTTTAAGTCTAGTAGGGGTATTTTCATTATTCAGTCCTAAGTCCTAGGTCGTTTTAAATATTTAATAAATCCACCAATTAAACGCTTAGTTTCTTTACACTTATTATATATTTTATGAAAATCATCGTTATTAATGTATTTTTGTTCTAATGCCACATATAAATGAGATTGAACTTCAGATGCAGAACGTCTTGAATAATTAAGAAATCTTATAAATTCTATATCAGATTGAGAATCAAAACCTTCAGCGATATTAGCCATAATTGAGACTGAAGCTTTTTGTATTTGATCTCTTAGGCCAAAATCTTTAGAAAAATCTAATTTCTTGCAAATTTCATAAACTAGATTAGTTAATTCTTTTGCTTCTTGCCAACTTTGTATATCTTCAAATTTATCTATTTTCATATT
>CAZSDJ010000082.1:0-4072 GCA_964605645.1 uncultured Planctomycetia bacterium | reverse complement strand
TTCTAAAAATAACCTTTTTATTGTTACCTCGTGAAGTTACATTAAGCAAAGCATCGTCATAAAGTTTTCTTGGACCCCTTGGCATATTAACCACCCCCTTTACTTATAGACGAAACAAAAGAGCAAATTCTTTCATTTTTTTTAAAAAAATTGTTGGCTGGAAAACGTCAGTTTATAACTTATTGGGAGAGAATGTGTTATAAACGAGGGAAACGTCCCCTTTTTTGCAAAAGAGCAAATTCTTTCATTTTTTTTAAAAAAATTGTTGGCTGGAAAACGTCAGTTTATAATTCACTGGGAGAGAATGAGTTATAAACGAGGGAAACGTCCCCTTTTTTGGGTTTTCTTTTATCAAATTTTGCTTCATAGCCAATAGAAACTATGTTATAATTGATTATTATGAGTACAGGGATAGCAGAAATAAAAAATATTTTAGAAGTGCAGAAGCCAAATTTGGCAAAAAAATACCACATATGCGAAATTGGGATTTTTGGTTCGTATGCCCGAAATGAATATACCCAAGAAAGTGATGTCGATATTTTAGTTGATTTTTCCTCACCTATCAGCTTGTTTGAATTTATCGACCTAGAAGAAGAGCTTTCAAATCTTTTAAAAGTAAAAGTAGACCTTGTTTCACGAAAAGCTTTAAAGCCATATATTGGTGAAAGAATTCTAAAAGAAGTTCAACTAGTATGAAAAAGCGAGATTTACGCGATTATATAAATGATTTAATAGAATCTTGCGAAGACATTCTAGAATTTACGAACGAGCTCTCTTATAATAGTTTTATACAAGATAAGAAAACTGTGAATGCAGTAATACGAAGCCTTGAGGTTATCGGTGAAGCTAGCAAAAATCTACCCGTATCATTTAAAAAAACTTATCCTGATATACCTTGGAAGCAAATGGCAGGTATGCGCGATAAATTAATACATGAATATTTTGGGATAGATAAAGAAATGGTATGGCAAGTAGTTAGCCGCCACATCTCTCAAATATTGTTGTTATTAAAAAAAATACCGTTGGATTAATTTTTTCTAAACTGCTATTTTTAATGCAATCACCTTCCTGGTAGAATAAGAAATTATGAAAAAAGATGTGTATCGAGCAGCTAATTATAATTTTAGTATTTCTGAGGAGTTGATTGCTCAAGAGCCGATGCGGCCGCGGGATAAGTCGCGTCTTTTAGTTTTAGAGAGAAAAAGCGGGCAATTAAGAGAAAAGGTATTTGAAGAAATAATTGAATTTTTTCAAAAAGATGATTGCTTAGTGTTTAACAACACAAAGGTCTTTAAAGCGAGGATTTTTGGTAAAAAAGATACCGGGGCTAAAATTGAGGTATTTTTACTGCAAACATTAAGAAAAGGCCTCTGGCAGTGCTTGATGAACCCAGCAAAAAGGATAAAAACAGGCAGTAAAATCTTTTTTTCAGGGAATTTTGAAGCCGAAGTTAAAGAAAAAACAGAGAGAGGCTTGTTTGTAATTCAATTTTATCCTAAAAATACAGAAGAGTTGATTGAAAACATCGGTAAAACGCCGCTTCCCCCTTATATTAAAAAAGAATCAGACTTAAATAATTATCAAACCGTATATGCAAAAAAGAAGGGGGCAGTAGCTGCTCCCACAGCCGGCTTGCATTTTACAAAAAAATTAATAAATAAGTTACAGAAAAAAGGGGTAAACATCGTTTATTTGACTTTGCATTGCGGGTTAGGTACTTTTCAGCCGATAAAAAAAGAAGATATCAGAGGGCATCGGATGGCAGAGGAATATGTAGAAATAACAAAGAAAGCAGCAGAAATTATAAATAATGCCAAAAGAGAGAAGAAAAAAATATTTGCGGTAGGCACTACTGCAGTAAGAAGCCTGGAAAGCGGAGCGGGTAAAAATAAAAAAGTTAAAGAATATTTAGGCCAGACAAGCCTGTATATAACCCCGGGCTATAATTTTAAAGGAGTAGATGCTTTAATTACTAATTTCCATACCCCTTTATCGACAAACTTGGTTCTAGTTTCCTCATTCTCTTCGCCTCAACTAATAAAAAAAGCTTATCGTTATGCCCAAGTAAACCAATTTCGCTTTTTTAGTTTTGGCGATGCAATGTTAATTATCTAAAAACTTCCTTTTTTATATTTAAATTAGGACAAATTATCTAAAAGAGCCGTTATTTTTAATAATTTTTTTGGTTATTCTTACATAAGTCTTTATTTATGAGTCTCTTATATAAAAATAAAAAAAAGGCCCATTTCATTGACTGTTGCTGTTATTTTTAATATAATAGCAGTTTACGGAAAAAGAAAAATGAGGGGGTATTTATGGGCTCTAATATAGCAAAAAAGAAAGCATTTTTTATATCCGGACACGCTCAATCGGGTAAAACTTCCCTTTCGGAAAGCATTCTTCATAAGTCGGGAACAATTAATGAGTTAGGAAAAGTAGATCAGGGCAATACAGTCAGTGATTACCATCAAGATGAACAAAAGCGGAAAAGTTCTATAAATCTTTCTGTTCTTTATGCAAATTTTGGCGACAATGAGTTCCAATTTATTGATACTCCCGGTTATACAGATTTTATCGGAGAAGTTGTGGGAGCAGCCAGGGCCTCTGACTTTGCAATTATTGTAGTTGATGCACAAGAGGGAGTGGGGATTGGAGCTGAAAAAGCATGGCAAATAGTAGAAAAAGAAAATATCCCTTGTTTGTTTTTTGTAAATAAACTAGATAAAGAAAATACCGACTACAATCAAGTGTTAGAGGATATCAAGAAAAGCTTGACCAAAAAAATTATCAGCCTCGGCGTTCCGGAGGGTACAGAAATAAAGAGTGTTTTAGTCAATAAGGATAAGTATAATTCCTTATATAGCGGAATATTAGATTCAGTGGCCGAAACAGATGATGCTTTATTGGAGAAGTATTTGGAAAAAGGGGAATTGAGCCAAGAAGAATTAAATCCGGCTTTAAAAAAAGCAGTTTTAGAATCTAAAGTTTTTCCGGTTACAGGCGGAATAGCTTTAGAAGAGGTTGGTGTTGATTTTTTAATGAAGTTAATTACAGAAATTATGCCTTCGGTCAAAGAGGCAAAAAAAAGAAAAGCTAAAGGGGCTGAGGAAAAAGAAATTGAAATTAAGCCCAGCTCGGATGAGCCCTTTTCTGCCCAAGTTTTTAAAACCATAATTGATCCTTTTGTGGGGCAATTATCGATTTTTAGAGTTTTTTCCGGAAAATTAGAGGCAAATCAAAGTTTTTATAATGCAAACAAAGAGGCAAAAGAAAAAGGAGGCCAAATCTATCAACTGGAAGGCAAAGAGGAAAAAAGCCTGGATTGTGTGGTAGCCGGTGATATTGGCGCTATGGCAAAATTAAAGGAAACCAAAACCGGTGATACTATTTGTGACAATTCCAGAATGATTAAATTCAAACCTTTAGAATTCCCGGAACCATCATATTCGTCATCAGTTAAGCCGAAAACCCGCAAAGACGAAGATAAAATATCAACCGCTTTAAATCGCTTAACTTCTGAAGACCCTACTTGCCGGGTATCAAGGGACCCTCAAACAAAAGAGTTGATACTATCGGGGATGGGGGAATTGCACCTAAAACTGACTATTGAAAGAATGAAAGAACATTATGGTGCAGATGTGGATTTAGGTACACCGAAAGTTCCTTATTTGGAAACTATTGCTAAACCGGCAACGGTTTCTTATCGGTATAAAAAACAAACCGGGGGCAAGGGGCAATTTGGCGAGGTATCAATCACAGTTGAACCGCTGGAGCGCGGTAAAAAATTTGAATTTGTAAATAAGATTGTGGGAGGAAAAATTCCCCGCGGTTATATCCCTTCAGTTGAGAAAGGAATTGTCAATACCATGAAAGAAGGATTTTTAGCAGGTTATCCGATAACTGATATTAAAGTTACTCTTTTTGATGGGTCATATCACCCGGTAGATTCTTCGGATATGGCTTTTCAAATTGCCGGCTCAGTAGCTTTAAAAAATGCCTTTTCCGAAGGAAGTTCGGTTTTATTGGAACCGATTATGAATGTTGAAATTATAGTACCTTCGGATTTAACCGG
>CAZSDJ010000081.1:0-4124 GCA_964605645.1 uncultured Planctomycetia bacterium | reverse complement strand
TTATAGCAGCTGAAATTAAGAATCTTTAATAGATGATATCTCTTAAAAACGTTACTAAGGTTTATCCTTCAATAAAGAACAGAGAGCCCTCTACTGCTTTGGATAATATCTCTTTTGAAATAGGGGAGGAGGAGTTTGTTTCTCTGGTAGGAAAGTCCGGGGCAGGAAAGAGCACCCTTTTTAAACTTATTCTTGGAGAAGAAAGGCCCACCTTTGGGGAGGTTCTTTTTGACGGCTTTAACCTGACAGAGACAAAAAGGAAAGACCTTCCTAAGTTAAGAAGGAAGATAGGCACGGTGTTTCAAGATTACAGGCTTTTTCCCGACAAGACAGCATACGAGAATATAGCCTATGTTATGGAGGTAATGGGGGCCAGAGAAGAAGAGATTAAAAGAGATGTCTCTCAGGTGTTAGACATTGTGGGGCTTTCCGGCAAAGCAGATAACTTTCCCAAACAGCTTTCAGGAGGAGAAAAGCAGAGAACAGCCATAGCCCGGGCTTTAATAACAAGGCCTAACATTATCTTAGCGGACGAGCCCACGGGCAATCTTGATCCTTATCATACAAACGACATTATCAGGCTTTTGATTAAGATTTACGAGTTCGGCACCACTGTTATCCTAGCCACTCATGACAAAGAGATTATTAACCGGCTTGGCAAAAGGGTTATTACTTTAGATAATGGGAGAATAAAAAGGGATGAGGAAAGAGGAAGATTTATACTATAACTATGCTTACTTCATTAAAGAGAATTATTAAATTCGGGCTCTGCTCCTTTTACAGGAACACGGCAGTAAGTACGGCTACGGTGTTTGTAATGGTAATGGTTATCTTTCTGATGAGTTTGCTGTTCCTTTTTAACGAGGCGACCGAGGCTTTGATAACCTCTATTGAAGAGAAAGTAGACATTTCAGTGTATTTTAATAAAGAGGCTGAGAATAAAGAGGTTTTGACAATAAAAGACAGGTTAGAGGGCATGGAGGAGGTGGCTGAAGTCCAGCATGTTTCAGAAGAAAAAGCCCTTGAAAAGTTTATACAAAGGCACTCAGAAGACAAGGTTTTAATGCAGTCCCTGGAAGAAGTGGGGGAGAATCCCTTTTTGGCTTCTTTGGATATAAAGGCGAAGGAGGCCTCCCAGTACGCTTCCATTGCTCAGTTTTTAGAATCAGGGGAGTATTCCGAGGTAGTAGAAAGAGTGGATTATCACCAGAGAAAGCCTGTTATTGAGAAACTGTTTGCTATAACCGCAGAAGCCAATAAAATAGGCTTTGTTCTGGGGGCAGTACTGGCAATACTGGCAGTGCTGGTTGCTTTCAACGCTATAAGGATAGCCATTTACAATTCCAGCGAGGAGATTTCCGTGATGAGGCTGGTTGGAGCCTCCAACTGGTTTGTCAGGGGCCCCTTTCTTGTTCAGGGGTTTTTGGCAGGGGTTGTTGCCGCTGTAATCTCTTTTATACTAATGTTCGGAGTGCTATACAGCCTTAATCCCAAGATTGAACTGGTGGCTGAGATAAACATGTATTCTCTGTTTATCAATAACCTGGGAACGATTTTCCTGATTCAGCTTGCCACCGGAGTAGGGTTGAGCGTTGTCTCTGGCGCCATTGCGGTGAGGAAGTACTTAAAAGTGTAGCAATGCCGGGTCGTCTAATGGTAGGACGAATGTTTCTGGAACATTTAATCCTGGTTCGAATCCAGGCCCGGCAGCCAATTAGTAAAGTTTTGTTTTCCCGCCTCGCTCGGGGCTTCGCCCCTCGCTTCAGCAAACGAATTTTCGCGGGAAAAAGTTCGGATTTTATTCAAAAGATACAGAAGATAAATATATCTATAGGGGTGATAAAATTTTCAAAAAATTTTTGTTCTAAAATATGAGAATGTAGATAAATATCTAAAAAACATTAGCAAAGGTAAAGAAATTTTGGATATTTTCGATAATTTGTATAAGAAAATAAGAAACAATAAAACAAAATAGACAACCAATGGCTAAAAAAAGAGAACAATTTAGGCAAAAAAGAAGCGACACCAAAATAAGAACCATAGAAAAACAATATGGAGTTGACTTTGGTGTTCGTCCTGATAAAAAACTCGGAAGTTATTTAAAAGAGAGAGGGTACCCTTCATTAAGCAATGCATTAAATCGTGCTGAGGGGGGCAACAAAAAAAGATAATGTTTTGGAAAAATGTAGAAATACGGATAACAGCTGTTGCAATTCAGCTGGGACACGCAGAGAAGAAGGGAATAAGCAATATCGCAAAATCTGCTCATTATAGGTCTGCTACTATGTTGGCGTCTACGATAGTTGAGGGGATGGTGTATCATCTCGCAAAAGAATATACAAAAAGGAATAATAATAAATTTTCAGAAAATAAAGAGTTCAAAAAACTTCACGAAATCCCAACAACCATCTTTAATCGTAAAAATATTTTTATTTGCAAAGAAGTTAAAAATAATATTTATATTGATGATGACGGGGTTACTTTCAACAGATTAAATTGCTTTTTGAAAAAAAGAAATATTATAACTTCAAAGGAATTTAAAAAATTAGATTATATAAGGAAAGAAAGGAATAAATTACATTTACAGGGATTGAGTAAAAGAGATACTGGATATACAAAAAGTAAATTTAATAAGGTGGCAGAGGCAGTAGACTTTCTCTCTAAAAAAATTACAAAAATTTAATGTATGGACAAAATTATAGATAAAAAACTCGAGTTAATTAATGAACAAACGTCTCCTTTATTTAGGGTAATGTGGGTTCACGATATTACACAGCCGACAAGAAGGAAATTTAGTAATAATATATGTGCATTTCATATTGGAAATGGATTTGTTTTATCAGTAGCACATAATTTAAGAGCTGAAAGTGGAATTTTAGCGTCAATCAGCGAATCGATATACTCAACAGAAATATTGCCCCATTTGAATTCTATTCAGATACGATTATTTAATCGATGCTATCCTTTGGATACCTCAACACATAAAAGATATGCCAATTTTGCCAATGGGCAGGATACTCAACGGGATACTAAAACGATTATTGATATATTAAAACAGATTGGTTTTGATACGAGATGGATAACGCTTATGCAAAGAGATTTATGTAAGCCGTATTTGATAATTCAATTTAGAAAGAATCAATTTTATAACAAGCAAAATTTAACATCTTATTTTGATACCAACAACCATTTTTCAGAGTCCGTTTTAAACAGACACACCTTTCTATTAGAGTTAGAGTTAGTAGAAGCATATTATAACGAGGATTTTTCTTTATACAAAATAATAAATACTGAAAAAACTATAATAGATAGTTTACCGAGCATCGAAGTTGATTTTACTCTTTTAGAAGATAATCATTCTGAATTTTATTGTATCCAAAGTTCTCCTAACAGCAATGTGGGAAGATTACTTAATAAAGCCCACATAGAAGGATATTTAGATCATCACGGGATTTTTCAAGATAGAATCGACGGAAATTATACCTTTGAGAAAATACGATATTTAATCAAGGGTTATTTCAGATTTGGTTCTTCTGGTGCACCATATCTTTTTTATGATACCGAAGATAAAAGATTTAAAGTTAATGCGATACAAAGCGAAGCGTGTCCAATCCAGCTTTCTATCAATAATAACAGAACGGGTAATTTTCAATATATAAACGCCATTGCATCGCCACTGATTAATATTAAGGATAAAATTAAAAATTATACATAAAACAAGCTCTGATATCGTTTGGCAAGCCCAGTATATGTTTTTTGTCTCGCTTTTGCGGGGCTTTTCTTGGTTGAAAAGGGGATAAAAAAGGGGTAAGGTGGAGTATATGGGGAAATTAAAGGATTTACCAAGTTTTGAGAGGCCACGAGAGAAACTAATCTTCAAAAGTCCAGTAAACCTCAAAGATGAGGAGCTTTAATCAAAATTGAGGTATAATAAAAATGTATAGGTTTGACAATATTTCCCGCATAGATTATAATGATAATGTATAGATTTATTTATAGGTATGAGCTTAAAGTTATTAACAATTAGTCAAACAGCCAAAATGCTCGGAGTTTCTGTTCAAACTCTGCGGCGTTGGGATGAAGCTGGCAAATTGTCTGCAGTGGAACGAAAGAAAACCGGCCAC
>CAZSDJ010000080.1:0-4145 GCA_964605645.1 uncultured Planctomycetia bacterium | reverse complement strand
AAAATATTAAAAAGCTAACCCCGGAAGCCCTGGCCTATTATCAATAAAATTAATATCTTATGGGATAAAAAAGGGAGAGGCAGAACCTTTTTAATTGACAGGGTTAAAGGATAGCTATAAAATCAATGGGTGCTTAAGTTTTTAAAGGCAAATAGGTGGTTTTGCATTGTTGATAATTTAACTGAAGGAGGTTTAAGAAATGAATACAGGAATGATTATTCTTTTGGCCGTAATTATTATCGGTTTAGCTGTGATCGTCAAGATATACAACAGCCTGGTAACTTTAAGAAACAGATTTAAAAATGCTTTCGCTCAAATCGATGTTCAGCTAAAACGTCGCTATGACCTTATACCCAACCTAGTCGAAATAGCCAAAGGCTATATAAAGCACGAAAGAGACACTCTTGAAGCCGTAATAAAAGCCCGGAATCAAGCCGCGGGAGCTGAAAGCAAAGCTTCAGCCCGTCCGGAAGATCCAGAAGCGATGAAAAACCTCTTGGCCTCTGAAACTGCTTTAGGCGGAGCTTTAGGAAGGCTTCTGGTAACTGTCGAAAGATATCCTGATTTAAAAGCTAATCAAACGATGGAAAAACTAATGGAAGAGTTATCTTCAACCGAAAACAAAGTATCATTTGCCCGCCAGTCTTATAATGACGCTGTAATGCGCTATAACACCCAGCGGGAAGTTTTTCCTAATGCCCTTCTTGCCGGCCCTTTGGGTTTTAAGGCAGCGGTTTCCTTTGAAATAAAAGACGAGAAAGAAAAGGAAGCACCCAAAGTATCGTTTAGCTGATAATTTAACTTAAGGGTTACTTTTGAAGTTATGGACTTTTTTCAAAATCAAGAAAACGCACAACGCAAAACAAGCCTGCTTGTTTTTTACTATGTTCTGGCGGTAATCCTGATTATTGTAGGGATATACGCAACCATCATATTCCTCTTCCGGATTAGTGCGGATTCAAAAAGCGTGACCGCAAGCATTAACTTTTGGAATCCAAATTTATTTTTTCTTGTATCAGGCATAACTCTTCTTGTAGTTTTACTCGGAACTCTCTATAAGGTAAATCAACTATCCGGCGGCGGCAAATCCGTAGCAGATCTTTTGGGTGCAGTTCCGGTAAACCCTCAAACAAACAATCCCAAGGAACGTAGGCTATTAAATATTGTGGAAGAAATGTCTATCGCTTCCGGAGTGCGAATCCCTCAAACTGTTATTCTTGGGCGGGAAGAAGGAATCAATGCTTTTGCCGCCGGGTTTACCCAGGATGATGCGGTAGTGGGGGTAACTGATGGTTGCTTGCAGTTGCTTTCCCGGGATCAACTTCAGGGAGTAATTGCTCATGAATTTAGCCATATACTCCACGGAGATATGAAAATTAACATAAAACTAATGGGTGTACTGCATGGAATATTGATAATTGCTTTCTTAGGGTACGCAATAATGCGCTCAATGCTTTTTGCTCCGCGCAGAAGAAGTTCAGGTAAGGGAGGCAACCCTCTGCCGATAATTTTGTTGGGCCTGTCTTTGATAATAATAGGTTATATTGGTGTATTTTTCGGAAACTTAATTAAAAGCGCGGTGTCCCGGCAAAGAGAATACCTTGCCGATTCTTCCGCGGTTCAATTCACCAGAAACCCTTCCGGTATTGCCGGCGCTCTCAAAAAAATAGCCGGAATGGGAAAGGTACCTATGCAATGTAAAAAAGCTCAAGAAGCAAATCACCTTTTTTTCAACGACAGTATCGCCGGTTTTATGAGCGGCCTGCTGTCTACCCACCCACCTATCCAAGAAAGAATCAAACGGCTTGATCCTGTTTTTAGCGGGAAAACCGAAGGAAGAACCTCTCCAGCCGGGGCAAGCTCGCCGGTTTCCGGCTTTGCCGGTAGAGATTCAAAACTTAATATCCAACCCCAAAATATTGTCTCTTCAATAGGCACAACCCAGCCTGAACACATTAAATATGCCGCAAAAATCTTAGAAAAAATTCCTGATTCCTTGATTAATGCTGCTCATAATCCTCACAAAGCAGAATACGTTGTGTATTCACTTCTTTTCAGTAAAGACAAAAAAATAAAAGAAAAACAATCCCAACAACTCAAACAATCTGTAGATAAACTAATTTCTGAAAGCGAAAGTATCTTTTCAATGGGTCAAGCTCTTCCGGTAGAATACCGAATTGCTTTACTGGATATCACAATTTCAACTTTAAAAACAATCTCCCCGCAAAAACAAGCAAAAATTAAGGAAAACATCCAAACTATGATCAAAGCCGACGGCAAAGTATCTTTATTTGAATACACAGTTTACCGAATGGCCCTGCGCCACTTAAAATCATCCTTAGAAAAACCTCTACCCGCAAAGGTAAGGTACCATTCACTCAAATCCCTAAAATCAGAATGCGGCTTGTTGCTTTCTTTCCTTGCTCACTACGGCATAGACCAAAACGATAAGAAAATTTCTGCTTTTAGCAAAGCGGCTGAAAAAATTAACGTTATCGGGCCTTCGGATTTTCTTCCTAAAGATAAATGTAGTTTGAAAAAATTAGATTTGTCGCTAGAAGAATTAGATAAAACCTCTTACCGGGAAAAAAAGAAAATTGTCGATGCTTGCGTTACCTGTATCATTGCTGATGGATGGATAACAGTCAGTGAGGCTGAATTAATCAGAGCAATCACCGACGCAATTGGCTGCCCCACCCCTCCCCTTTTTCCCGGAGAGAAAAATGATCAAGCCTAAGGTGCCTGTTTGATAATTAATTTTAGAATAATTGAGGTGAAAGCATATGTCACAATACTATAAGGGAAGGCGCACCAGAAATATGTATATCCCGGGGAGTCGCGAGCCTTTTCGGCTCAGCCGCAGCCGGATCGAACTTTTTGTGCAATGCCCAAGATGTTTTTATGTTGACAGAAGGCTGGGTGTGGATCGGCCCCCCGGTTATCCCTTTGCCTTAAATTCTGCGGTGGATGCTTTGCTGAAAAAAGAATTTGACTTGTTGCGGAAAGACAAAAAAGCGCATCCTTTGATGAAAAAATATAATATCGATGCGATGCCGGTTGAGCATCTAAAACTTAATCAATGGCGAAATAATTTTCAGGGAGTCAGATTTTTTCACCAGCCGACAAATTTAATTATAACCGGGGCAATAGATGACCTTTGGCAGAATTCCCAAGGGGAATACATCGTAGTTGATTATAAATCTACCAGTAAAAATGAAGAAATCATTGCCTTAGATAAAGATTGGCAGAATGCCTACAAAAGACAGATGGAGGTATATCAATGGCTGCTCCGCCAGAACGTAGATCAGGTATCAAATACCGGCTATTTTGTGTATTGTAACGGCAGAACTGATTTAGATAAATTCGATGCAAAACTAGAGTTTGACCTGACTCTGATCCCTTACGAGGGTAACGATAGTTGGGTGGAAAATATTATACTTGAAATACATAAATGCCTCAATAGCGACACCATCCCCGAGCCAAATAAAGATTGCGATTATTGCAATTATCGCCAAGCAGTAAGCGAAGTAGAATAAAAAAACTGAGGACTATGGACTCTTGACTATCGACTTTATTATGAAACCCGGCGACATTCTTTTATTTAAGGTAGAACGGGATTTTACCTCTTGGCTTATTGCCTGGGGAACGGGGAGTAAGTATTCACACGTGGCAGTTTGTGTATCCCCTGAGATGAATTTAGCGATTGAGGCAATTGCCAGAGGTGGGATACGGGCAAGGGATATCCGAAAGATTCCACGTGATTATGATATCTATAGAGTAAAAAAAGAATATTCTTATGATCTAGATGGAGTAATCTCATATTTAGTGAGTAAACTTAATCAAAGATACGATTATCTCGGTGTCATTTGGCTGGGAGTAATAAAATTGCTTACAAAAATTGGCCTGCCTTTAAAAATAACCGCTAACAATTGGCAAAAACGACGCGACCATTTCTGCTCAGAACTATGTTCTGAAGCTTTTTCTATTGGCGGAGGGCTGGACATTGTACCAGATATGCCCGAAGCTAATATAACTTCACCGGCTGATATTGCGAATAGCCAAGTTATCGAGGTTGTAAAATAATACTTATAATTTTGGAGTTTCCCCAAAAAATAGGCCTAATTTTCTCTAACTCTATGCAGTAA
>CAZSDJ010000079.1:0-4185 GCA_964605645.1 uncultured Planctomycetia bacterium | reverse complement strand
TGATAAAAGAAGAAAAGCATAAAGCGCTAAAAAATAATATTGACGAAATTGGCAAGATGCTGTCAGGGCTTATAAATTATTAAGCTAGTTTTGACTTTTCTGATTTTCCAACAATTTACTCCGTACTTTTCAAATAACTCGATAAGCTGATAGAAGTCTTTAGGCGAACGAGTAAGCCGGTCTATCTTGTAAGCGATGACAAGGTTGATTTGTTGTTGCCGTACATCTTCAAGCAACTCCTGCAAACCCGGCCGGTTAATATTTGCTCCGGTAAATCCCGGATCAGAATAAACCCGGAAGATTTCCATATTCTCCTGGCTGTTGATAAAAGATTCAATTTTATCAAGCTGAGATTCGCACGAATTAAACTCCCGTTCGGCCTGCATATCGGTACTTACTCTGGTGTAAATGGCGCATCTTAATTTGGCTTGCATAATGACCCCCTTTTAGATTGTTCCTACATGTAATATGTTACTTATTGTGTACAAATATGTCAACATAAATTGTTACTCATCGTAGCATAGACAATAAGTAACATTTAAGGGATAATAAAGTTGTTATGTGGGATAAAAAAATTCTTAAAACTTTTGGGAAAAACGTAAAAAAATATCGTCGAGCACGGGGATTATCGCAAGAGCAGCTTGCTAAAGAGGCAGGAGTGCATCGTACTTATATTGGTGGGATTGAAAGTGTAGGGCGGAACGTAAGTCTTATAAATATTTTACGAATAGCACATGCCCTAAAAGTTAGAATAGATGATTTAGTACGATAAAAATAAAGATTAGCAAAGATGGTAGCCAAGGACTTACATATAAAGCCATTTCCTGAAGAGACTATTGCAAAATTAGAGCTCTTCGAAAAATATCTTAGAGGATGGTTGCCTGTTGGTATAGTGAATTCTAGAATAAAAGTGGCCAACATATGTGATTATTTTGCTGGTCCAGGCGAAGATTGCAATGGTGTTAAAGGTAGTCCTTTAAGAATTACTCAGGTGGTTAAGGATTTTACCTCTCTTATACTTAAATATAAATTCCGAATAAATGTTATTGTTAACGAAAAAAAGAAATTAAAGTTTAAACAACTTGAAGATAGAATAGATTCGGAAAAGAAATATTTAAATCACCTTTCTAAATATTTTAACATAAATGTTTATAACAATGAATTTAAAGAACTATTTTTTAAGCAAAAAAGTAATCTAGCTAACTATTTCAATTTTATTTTCCTTGACCAAAATGGTGTTAAAGAAATTACCGAAGATATTTTTTTAGAATTAATTAATCTCCCTAGGACTGATTTTATGTTTTTTGTATCTTCTTCTGTTTTTAAAAGATTTGCCGAAGATAAAAATTTTATGCGCTATTTTTCAGATATGGATATTGAGAAAATTAGGAAAACTAATCAAGCTGAAATGCATAGATTAATTTTGGAATATTACAGAAATAAAATTCCTGCCAAGAGTAAAGTGAAGTTGTACCCCTTTACAATTAAAAAAGGTAGAAATATATATGGGCTAATCTTTGGATCGAATCATCCGTTAGGAGTAGGTAAATTTCTTAAGATAGCATGGAAAAGGAATGAATTGAATGGGGAGGCTAATTTTGATATAGATAGCGATCACCAAACAAAACAGATGATTCTTTTTGGAAATCGACGGCTATCAAAAATTGAAAAATTTCAGACAGAATTAAAAAATCGTATTTTATCAAAAGATAAGATTTCTAATATTGAAATATATTTTTTTACACTTGGGTGCGGACATATAGTAGCTCATTCTTTAGAGGTGTTGAAAAAATTAAAGTCAGAGGGGGAAATTAATTTTTCTGGACACCCAAATATCAGTTATAATAAGTGTTGCAAAAACATTCAGTTAAAATATTTAAAATTATAAAATGACAAAAAGCCGAATTGAATGGACAGAATCAACATGGAATCCAGTGACAGGTTGTACCAAGATTAGTTTGGGTTGTAAGAATTGTTATGCCGAACGCATGGCCTTACGTTTGCAGGCAATGGGCCAGCCTAATTATACTAATGGTTTTGATGTGTCAATCCATGAACATGTTTTAGAGTTACCACTCAAATGGAAAAAGCCGCAAACAATATTTGTTAATTCAATGAGCGATCTATTTCACAAAAATGTTCCGACTAGTTTCATAAAGAAAATGTTTAAAGTGATGAATGGAGCTAATTGGCATCGATATCAAGTATTAACAAAAAGATCTGGCAGATTAAGGATACTAGCTTCTAAGCTTAATTGGCAACAACATATTTGGATGGGGGTTACTGTTGAATCAAAAGAATATACGCATAGAATCGATGATTTACGTCAAACAAAAGCAAAGGTTAAATTTTTATCTCTAGAACCATTGTTGGGGCCGATACCAAAAATAAATTTATCTGGAATGGATTGGGTTATAGTTGGGGGAGAATCGGGTCCTGGCGCGCGTCCCATAAAAGAGGAATGGGTGATTGACATTAAAAACCAGTGTCAAAAAGAAGATGTCCCATTTTTCTTTAAACAATGGGGTGGTGTAAACAAGAAAAAGACTGGCAGGAAATTAGAAGGGCGCTATTGGGATGAAATTCCTGAAAAAGCTGGACAAGTGCTAGTATAAGGGACATAAAAATAATTGGGTTACTTTATTAGGGTGGGTATATAGGATAAAAGGTGGCCGCATTCGCAAACCCTCTCCGCCTTCCTAAAATCCTTCTCGGAAAAAAGGGGGATTGAAAAAAATAGGGTCATTCGTAAATAATGTGAGAGATATTCTATAAGAGGTTGAAAGACAAGGAGAAATAAAAAAACATCGATTACCGTTTGAAAACCTGATATATTTGGATTACTAACAACCAAAAAATCAGGAGGTAATCGATGCGAATATATAGTATCAAAAAAAGGCTGAATATACCAGAATATAAAATAGCAGGGATTTTATCAGAAACGGATCAGGAAATACATTTAAAACTGGAACCTTACAAAAGAAAGAAGTTTATCTGCTCCGGATGCGGCCAAGTTCACAAAATTGGTAAGCACGCGCTGGAAGAATCAACAGCGGAAGATTTATCATTATTTGAAAAGCGGGTATATCTTACAGTAGTTAAGAGGCGGTTTAAATGCCCTGTTGATGGGCGGACCCATATTGAAGAAATACCCTGGCTTAAAAGATATGGCAGAGTCACTAAGCGGTTTGCTAAACAGGTTAATAGATTGACAGCGATAACAACTAACCAAGAGGCCGGGTGGTTTTTTGGGTTAGATGATGAAAGGGTTTATCGCATAGATAAAGAGATTTTAGAAGAACAATATGCCGCAAGGCTTGTGCCGCCGCCAGCAGCCTTAAATTTAAGCGTGGATGAAGTAAGTTACAAAAAATATCACCGTTATTTGACAAACGTGGTTGATACCGCCGAAAAAGCGGTCATCTGGAATGACCGCGGCCGGCGTATGGAAGTATTAGATAGATATTATAAGGCTATTGGCGAGGATAACTGTAAAGCTATAAAATCCGTGGCGTTAGACGGAGCGAGAACTTATATCGGTTCTACCGTTAAGTACGCGGTAAATGCGACTATAGTCTACGATAAATTCCATGTAGTGCAGAAATTAAACTGGGCTGTAGATATGGTTAGAAAACAAGAGTTGAGCAAAGCACGTAAAGATGAGAATAAAGAACTTGTTGAGTTGATGAATTGTCGGCAGCGATTCATCCTGTTAAAGAAGAAATCAAAGCTTTCAGAAAAACAATCGGGGTATCTGCAAAAGCTTTGTCAGATTAATGAACCTATTTACAAGGCGATGTTGTTGAAAGAAAGCTTTTTAGAAGTTTACGACCACAGCGATGCTGTTGAAGCTGAAAGTTATCTTAGAGGTTGGATTGAAGATGCGGGGAATAGCTCTTTAACTATGTTCCGGAAGCTTGCCCAAAGTTTTTATGACAAGCTGCAATATATCGTCAACTGGTTTAAAAAGAAAATTAGTTCGGCTATCTCCGAGAGGATTAATAACAAAATCAAGAGACTCAAACGGATGGCGTATGGATATAAGGATGTTGATTATTTTAAATTAAAGATTCATCAACATTGCGGATTACTTAACCCCAGGAGATATTCACATTAATTACGAAAGAACCAAAAAATCTCTGAGTTTTACGTTTACGTTATGAACAATCGTCAGGGCATAGAAGC
>CAZSDJ010000078.1:0-4270 GCA_964605645.1 uncultured Planctomycetia bacterium | reverse complement strand
ACAAGGATCTCTCTTAAATATAAAGAACGAATATTAACTTATTATACGAGGAGGTAGAAAATGGAATTTAGTCCGGTAAGTGAGGCAAGTATCACAAGAGCTATTGCAGGAGAGTTTGATGATTTTTTTCAAGAGTATATAGAGTCAGATGTAATTATTGTAGGCGCCGGCCCCAGCGGGTTAATGGCAGGACGCGAGCTTGCAAAGAAAAATTATAAAACTTTAATTATCGAAGCTAATAATTATCTAGGGGGAGGGTTTTGGATTGGTGGATATCTGATGAATACCCTTACCTTTAGGGCACCGGCCCAAGAGATATTAGATGAATTAGAAATTCCCTATAAGGAAAAAGAGAAAGGCCTCTACACTGCAATGGGCCCGGCAGCTTGCTCTAAACTTATTTGGGAAGCAAATAAAGCGGGCGCCAAGATTTTGAATATGACTAAATTTGATGATGTAGTTTATAGAAATAAAAAAGTAGAAGGGGTTGTTGTTAACTGGACACCTGTTTCTGCTTTGCCGCGACAAATTACCTGTGTAGACCCCATAGCTTTAGAAGCTAAAGTAATAATTGATTCAACCGGCCACGATGCTGTGGTTTGTAAAGCGCTTCAGAAGAGAAATATTTTATCAATTGAAGATTTCGGCCCCATGGATGTTGTAAATTCTGAAAAATTAGTTGTTGAAAAAACAGGACAAATCCACCCGGGGTTAGTGATAACCGGGATGGCTGTGTCTACTGTTTACGGATTACCTCGAATGGGCCCGACTTTCGGCGGAATGCTTTTTTCCGGTAAAAAAGCAGCTGAAGTAGCAGAGGAAGCTTTGAAAAATCAAAAACAGCCTGTAACTGCTGATACCACAGCATAAAATATCTTAAAAAAACAAAATCTTTGCGAAAAAGTTGACAAAAGGAGTTTAATGTTATATACTAGTAAAGTAATCTAATTAATAGTATATAACCTTTTTGCTGAATTAAGAGGTTAGAATGATAAGATCAAAAGTTAAAATTAATGTTAGGCAAGCAAATCAGATTTTAAACGAGCTTTCAGCTACTGAGCGAATAAAATGGATAACTTCAAAAATATCAGAAGGAGTTGTGGCCACAACAAGTGGGGGAAAAACTTCTCGTATTTTGCCCAGTATCATTAAAGATGCTTTGGGAAAAACTATTCCAACCATATTCATAGATACAGGTTTTTATCCGGAAGAGACATACCAGTTTCTAGACCAAATGCAAAAAGATGGTATTGACATTAAATATTATAATCCTAAGATGAGTATAAAAAGGATAAAAGCTCTTTATGGTAATTTATGGGAAGCCAAAAAAGAAAAATTTGATCAGTTTTTAGAAATAGTAAAGCATGAGCCTTTAAATAGAGCTTTTAAGCAATTAAAGGCTCATTTGTGGATTCGGGGGATTATGGGGTTCCAAACGAAAGAGCGCCAGAGAATGCCGATTTTTGAATATAAAAATGGCATTTATCGACTCTATCCTATTGTTGATTGGCCAAGAGGCAAGGCAGAACAGCATTTGCAAGAAAAAAATCTCCCCGTTAATCTTAATCACCATGATCTTACTAAAGGATCTTGCGGTAAGAAAGAATGCAAAATTGGCGAAAGAACAGGATTTGTTGGCGGCGGCGGTATTTAATAAAAATAGAGGAAGCCATGAGTTTAGTTTTAGTAGGAACAAATTATAAATATAGTTCAGTTGAATTTAGAGAAAATATTTTTTTCTCTAAAAAAATAAGAGAAAAGTTATATCAACAAATTAAAGATATAGATAATTTGGAAGGTATTATTTTTCTTTCTACTTGTAATAGAATAGAGATATATATTGATGCAAAAGATGAACAAATAGGCATAAACCAAATCCTTACTATTTTAAAAGACGAATTTAAATTATCTCTAGAGAGTTTAGAAAATAATTTTTATAGATATAAAGGTAAGGAAGTTCTAAAACACCTTTATTTAGTTGCATCCGGGCTTGATTCTTTAATTTTAGGAGAAACCCAAATCTTAGGCCAGGTTAAGCATTTTTTTTCTGAAGCCAAAAAAAAGAGGATAGTCAATTCATCTTTAAACAATCTTTTTCACTCTGCGATTACAAATGCAAGTTTTATTCAGAAGGTAACGGATATTTCTAAAGGAAAAATTTCAGTAGGAAGTGTTGCTGTTGGGTTTGCTGAAAATAAATTGGACTCTTTGGTTAAGAAAAATATTTTAATTATTGGGGCAGGAAAAGCTACTATGCTTATTCTAAAATATTTAAATAAAAAAAATAACAAATTAATTTTTGTTGCAAATAGAACTTATAAAAAAGCAAAAAATTTAGCAAGAAAAATGCAAGCAGAAGCCATACATTTTAAGGACTTAAAAGAAAATATTGCAAAAGCGGATTTATTGATTTCAGCTACAGCCAGTCCTCATTTTATCTTAAAAAAAGAATATTTATTAGGTTTGGCGAAAAAACCTTTATTGATTTTAGATTTAGCTGTTCCCAGAGACGTAGAACCAAGTATAGCCGATTTAGAAAATATTTCTCTGTTTACTCTGGAGAATTTAGATTTAGTAATTCAAGAAAATGTTACTAAAAAACAAAAAGCGGCCAATAAAGCAAAACAAATTATAAATAAACAAGTGGGTTTAAGATGGAAAGAATTTATAAAATCGGAACCAGAACCAGCCGCCTTGCCTTAAGGCAGGTAGATGAAGTGTTGGCTAAATTGTCGATAAAATTCCCCGGTTTTAAATCTGAAGTTATAAAGATTAAAACCTATGGAGATAAAGACTTAACTACTCCAATCTCTGAAATTGAAGGAACTGATTTTTTTACCAGAGAAGTTGATCATTATCTACGGGCAGGAAAAATTGATTTTGCCATTCATAGCGCCAAGGATTTGCCGGATGAAATAAGAGAGGGGCTTAAGGTGGCAGCAATTACAGAATCAATTGAACAGGCGGATGTTTTAGTAGCAAAGAATAATCTAAAGTTAGAGCAACTTCCTTACGGGGCAACTATTGGGACTAGCAGCAAAAGAAGAAAAACTCAATTGAAGCGTTATAGACAAGATTTTAAGATAGTTGATATTCGGGGGAACATCCCCGTGCGGCTTGAAATTTTAAAAGACAAAAAAGCAAAGTTAGATGCCATTGTCATTGCCGCAGCAGGCCTTATTCGCCTAGATAGAGAAGAAGAAATCAGCCAAAAGCTATCTTTTGATATCATGCAGCCGCATCCTTTGCAAGGAGCATTAGCTTTGGTGATAAAAGAAGATAATAAAAATTTAAAGAATATTTTAGAAGTATTAGATAGAAAGTATCAAAATAGGAGGGAATAAATGAAGATCGAAGTAAATGGGAAAAAGAAAGAGTTTGATAAAGGCTTTTTATCTGTGTCAGATATACTGAAGCTAGAGGAAGTTGAAAAACCGGATATGGTTTCAGTTCAATTAAACGGCGAATTCGTTAAAAAAGAGAATCTATCAGATAAATACCTAAAAGATTCTGACAAAATAGATTTTTTGTATTTTATGGGAGGCGGATAAAATAAAGGGAGAAAAAATGGATAAACTAAAATTTTCCACTAAATTATTGCATAGTAAGCTAACAAAAGCTGATCCTCATGGTTCTTTGCATATACCTATATATAATAACGTAGCTTATGAGTTTGCAAGATCTAAAGAATTGGAAGATGCTTTCTCCGGCAGAAAATTTGCTCATATCTATTCCCGAATAAGCAACCCGACAGTAGAGCATTTTGAGAAAAAAATAAAAGAAGCTACAGATTCTTTAGCGGTTCTGGCAGTATCTTCGGGGATGGCAGCAATTTCTAATTTGATTTTAACAGTCTGCGGCTGTGGCGATAAAATCATAACCAGCAGGCATCTTTTCGGCAATACTTATTCTTTGTTTAAGCAGACTTTATCTGAGTGGGGGCTTAGGGTTGATTTTGTTGATCTAAAAAATAGAGCAGAGGTAGAAAAAAGTATCGATAAAGATACGAAGTTAATATTTTTTGAAACTATAACTAACCCTCAACTTGAGGTGGTTGACGTCAAAGCACTTTTTAAGCTGGCTAAAGCAAAAAATATACTTTTAACCGCAGATACAACTCTTACCCCTCCTTATATGTTTGATTCGAAAAAATTTGGAGTTGATATTGAATTGCTTTCAAGCACCAAATATATTTCAGGGGGGGCGACTTCGGTTGGCGGGTTGATAATCGATAATGGAACTTATAATTGGAAAAATAATAATAAGTTGT
>CAZSDJ010000077.1:0-4499 GCA_964605645.1 uncultured Planctomycetia bacterium | reverse complement strand
GGAGCGTAATTTAATTTCAATAAAAATTGCAGCACTTAAACAAAGAGTAGATTACCTAGATACAGTAGCAAAGCTTGAATATATTATCGGCGAAGATTTATAGCTTGTGTGTCGTATTTAGTATATTGTATATCGAAAAAAGGAGAATAGGATGAAAAAAATAATAATTATAACAGTAATATTAATATTAGTATTAGCAGGAGGAGTATATTTTTATTTTAATAAATACAAAATGCATGCTCCTTCTCACGAAATGCAAAATGCGGAAAACGAGATATTGTATTATACCTGCGGGATGCATCCTTCAGTTAGGGTAAGCCCGAAAGAATATAAAGGGGGCAGTACTAAATGCCCGATATGTGCTATGGATTTGGTACCGGTGTATTCGCAAAAAGAAGATGAAAAAGATGCCGAAGGAAAAGATACTTTAACTGCAGAGGTTCTTAGGATCGCGCCTCAGCAGATAAAGCGGGTTGGAATTAAGGCCTATGGAATAAAAACAATTAATTTATTTAAAGAAATAAGAACAGTGGGGGTAGTTGCTTATGACCCAAGCTTACGGACTACTCAGCAAGAATACTTACAAGCTTTAGAAAGTTATCAAAAAATTTCTCAATCCGGATTTTCTGATGCCAAAAAAAGAGCGAAAGAAATGGTCGAAGCTACAAAAATTAAACTTGAATTATTAGGGTTTGGTGAAAGCTTAATCAAAGAATTAACCAAAAGAGCAAAAGCGGATAAAAGTTTAATTTTACCCGATAATCAGATGTGGGTCTATGCGGATATTTATGAGTATGAATCAAGTTGGCCGATGGTGGGGGATCAGGCAACGATAACTACAGAAGCCAGGCCGGATTTAAAATTCCCGGGAAAAATTAGAGCTATTGAACCGGTAATTGAAGAAAAAACAAGAACTTTAAAATTAAAAATTTTGGTAGAAAACAAAAATAAAATTTTAAAACCTAATATGTATGTAGATGTAACTATTAACATTTCTTTAGGCCCGGTGCAAGCTTTGCCCAAAACGGCTGTGCTTGATACCGGTATGAGAAAAATTATATACCTAGCCTTAGGGAAAAATTCTTTTGAGGCCAGAGAAGTTGTTATCGGGCCGGTTGCTAAAGGTTTGGCGGGGAAAGTAAAGGCAGATTTTTATCCTTTGGTTGAAGGCGCAAAGCTTGGCGATTATGTTGTTTCTAAAGGTAATTTTTTAATTGATTCGCAAGCGGAGCTGGGAGCGGCTTCTGCAGCTTATGGAGGAGCTTTAGGAGAAGAATCACCCGGACATCAACATTAATTATGATCAATAAAATTATAGAAATTTGCCTTAAAAACAGACTGCTGGTAGTTGCAACTTTTCTGTTGATTGGTTTCTGGGGTTTTTCTGCGATGAAACAAACCCCGGTAGATGCTATACCTGATATTGGCGAATTGCAGGTATTAGTCTATGCGGATTGGCCGGGGAGGAGTCCTCAAGATATTGAAGACCAGGTAATTTATCCCTTAACTACCGGCCTGATGGGAACACCGAAAATAAAAGTAATCCGCTCCAGTTCAGCCTTTGGTTTTGGTTTGGTAAATATGATTTTTGCAGAAGGTACTGATTTTTATTGGGCCCGAACTCGGGTGCTGGAGAGATTAGATTTTGCTAAACGGGACATCCCGGTTGATGTTGAGGTAACCCTTGGCCCGGACGCGACGGCTCTTGGCCAAATATTTTGGTATACGGTAGAAAGTAAAGGCCATAATTTAGCCCAAATTCGCTCTATACAAGATTGGTATATTCGTTATCAACTTAATTCAGTAAAAGGAGTTTCAGAAGTGGCTTCTGTCGGAGGTTATGTGAAACAATATCAAATAGATATTGATCCCAACAAACTCAGAAGTTATAAAATCAAACTCCATCAAGTTATCTCTGCGGTTCAGAAATCGAATATTGATGTAGGGGCAAAGGTGTTTGAAGAAGGGGGGGCTGAATTTATTGTCCGGGGCTTAGGCTTTATAGAAAATATATCGGATATAGAAAATATTGTAGTTATAAGCAGCGAAGGAACTCCTGTTTATGTAAAAAATTTAGCCAAGGTAACCGTAGGGCCTGAATTTAGAAGAGGAGCTTTAGATAAGGAGGGAAAAGAAGTCACCGGTGGAGTAGTTTTGATGCGCTATGGCGAAAATCCTTTAAAAGTTATTGAAAATATAAAAAATAAAATAGAAGAATTATCGGTAGGTTTACCTAAAGGGGTAAAGATAGTTCCTTTTTATGACCGTACCGGTTTAGTTTTACGGGCGATAGATACCCTAAAGTCTGCCTTAACCCAGGAAGTTATTATCACTATTTTTGTAATAGCTGTATTTTTATTTCATTTTTTTGGCAGCTTAATTATTTCGATAGTTTTACCAATGGGTATTTTAATTTCCTTTCTTTTGATGCGGCAAATCGGCGTAGATGCAAATATTATGTCTTTAGGCGGGATTGCTATTGCGATTGGAGTAATGGTAGATTCCGGCTGTGTGTTGGTCGAAAATGTTTATAGCCGGTTATCTCAACGGCGGAGCCAGCTCAAAACTACAAAATTAAAACCGCAAGAAAGGCTGGATGTTTGTATTAGTGCATCTCAAGAAGTAGGCAGGCCGGTTGTTTTTGCCTTACTTACAACTATTGTTAGCTTTATTCCCGTATTTGTTTTAACCGGCCAGGCCGGTAAATTATTTCGGCCGCTTGCTTTTACTAAAACTTTTGCTATGGTTGGGGCTGCAATTATTGCTCTTACTCTTTTGCCGACTCTATCTTATTTTTTATTGAGGGGAAAACTAAAATCAATTGAAAAAAACAAAACGGCCCAGTTTCTTTATCGCCTCTATCGGCCGGCTATAAATTGGGCTCTTAAAAATAAAGGTAAAATTATTTTAATTTCTTTAGCTTTACTGATTGCCGGTACGGTTTGTGCTTCTTTTATGGGGCAAGAATTTATGCCGCCTTTAAATGAAGGCGATCTTTTATTTATGCCGGTACTTTTGCCGGGGGCGTCGTTGAATCAGGTAATGGAGGTGATGCAAAAGCAGGATATTATAATCAAAGAGGAATTTCCTGAGGTTGAATGGGCTGTGGGGAAGCTAGGCAGGGCTGAAACTGCAACAGATCCTGCACCGGTACAGATGATTGAGACAATAATTCATCTAAAAAGGGAAAAATTTTGGCGCCCGGGCATGACCCGGCAAAAATTAATTAAGGAGATTCAGGAAAAAACTCAAATGCCGGGGGTAAGCCCAATCATGACCCAGCCAATTCGTAATCGCATTGATATGCTGGCAACCGGCATTCAGACTCCGGTGGGGATTAAGGTATTTGGCCCGGATTTAAATAAAACAGTTGAAATTGCAATTCAGCTGGAAGCTATTACTAAAAATATTAAAGGGGCAGTTAGCCCTTATGCAGAACGGACATCAAATAGGCCTTATTTTGAAATAGAAATAAATCGAGAAAAAGCAGCTCGTTACGGGATAAAAATTGCTGATATCCAACATATCATTATGACTGCTGTCGGCGGGATGAATTTAACTACAACTGTTGAAGGCAGAGAGCGTTATCCGGTCCGGATAAGATATTTAAGAGAGCTAAGAGATAGCCCGGAGGCCTTAGAAAGAATATATGTTTCTGCCGCCGGAGGCAAACAAGTGCCTTTAGCACAGGTTGCCGCTTTAAAAAAAGTTTCCGGGCCGGCAGTAATTAATTCCGAGAATACTCTTACCTATTCGAGGGTTTTTGTAAATGTTGATCAAAACAAAATTGGCTTGATAGATTTTGTGGAAGCGGCTCAAAGCCGGGTAAAAGAAAAAATAAAAGAAGGGGAAATTAAATTACCGCCGGGATATTTTATTTCTTGGTCAGGCCAATTTGAATCGGAGATGGAATCAAGACGCAAATTAGTCCCTTCTTTGCTGATTGCTTTAGCTGTAATTTTGATGCTTCTGTATATGGCTTTTAAAGATTTTAGTTCTTTATTTGTGATCTCAACCGGGCTTCCGGTAGCATTGACCGGGGGAATCATCTTACTTTTTATATTAGGATTTAATTTCTCCACAGCGGTTTGGGTAGGTTTTATTGCTTTATTCGGTGTAGCTACGGATAATGCCGTAGTATTAGTCTCAACATTAAATGATTTATTCCGGCACAAAAAACCTAAAGATATAAAAAGTATACGCAAGGTGGTTACAGAAGGAGGCCTCCTAAGAGTGAGGCCGATAATTATGACTACGGCAACTACAATTTTTGCTCTCTTGGCAGTAATGCTTGCCGGTGGCACCGGTTCTGAAATTATGCGGCCGATGGCCGCACCTTCAGTAGGAGGATTAATCACCGTTACTTTATCCAACCTTATTTTAGTCCCTGTCCTTTACAGTTGGCGCCAAGAAAGGCAACTGAAAGAAAAAAGGGGTCAGTGAAAGAAAAAAGGGGTCAGAGTCATTTTCTTGACAAGCGGTGAGCGTTTTTTTACAAT
>CAZSDJ010000076.1:0-4643 GCA_964605645.1 uncultured Planctomycetia bacterium | reverse complement strand
ATTAGCCAATATGCGCAGAGCGGGACTCGAACCCGCATGGATTGCTCCACTAGATCCTGAACCTAGCGTGTCTGCCATTCCACCACCTGCGCAAATAAAGTCCATAGTCAATAGTCTATTGTCCATAGTCAAGAAATGTTTGCCGTAAGACTTAGGACAGAGGACATTGGACTTAGGACTTATTTCTTTTATAGCCAACTTTATTGCCTTTGTCAATGAAATATCCTATGTTATAATTTATGCTATGGTTTCGATAGCCTTATCAGTTATAAAACTTTCTTTAATTGCCTGTTTGGGGTTTTTACTCTATCGGCGCAAAATTATTGATGCCAGAGTATTAAAGTTTTTAACCTCATTTGTAATTAGTTTTACTATCCCGGCTTTAATTTTCTCCCGCTTAATAAATAACCACCAAGCGGTTACCTCTCATCCAGTCTGGTTTTTTCTGGCGGTAAGTTGTGCAATTTTTTTCGGTGGTTTACTGCTAGGGATTTTACTCAGTATTGGCCGTAACAAAACTAAAAAAAGAGAATTTTTGAGTGTGGTTAGTTTTCAAAATGCCGGTTACTTACCGATGAATATCGCTTATTTTCTGTTTGCCAGTGAGGCAAAAAATGAGTTTTTGGTATATATTTTTCTCTATCTTTTGGGATTTAATATCCTGATGTGGTCGGTAGGCAGTTTTTTGATATTTAAACAGCGGCATGAGAATTTTAGTTTTAAATCTTTGCTTAACCCGCCGGTGCTGGGAACGCTGATCGCTTTATTTTTTATTTACACCCACAGTGCAAAATATATTCCTTCTTTATTGTTGAATCCGATTGAGATGATTGGTGAGACCAGTTTTGTGCTTTCAATGCTTGTTTTAGGCTGTTGGCTGGCAAAGATTGAATTAAAAAATGTTTATAAAAAATGGTTAATTCTTACAGAAGCAGTTTTTTTAAAGTTGATTATCTTACCTTTGATAGTTTTTTTAATTATTTTAAAATTTGAATTTTATTCGTTATTAGGTTTATTTATATTGCTTGAAGCGGCTATGCCTTCTGCTGCATCTCTTCCGATAGTTGTAAATATGAGAAAGGCCGATAGCGGCTTTGTGTCGCAATGTGTATTTATTACTCATCTTTTTAGTGTTGTAACTATACCTCTTTGGTTGGGCTTATATTTAAAATTTACTTCTTTCTCTTTATAAAATGAAAATAATCGGCCAAAATAAAAAAGCAAAAAGAGATTATCAAATTATCCAAACATTTGAAGCAGGAATCCAACTGCACGGCGATGAAGTGAAATCTTTACGAGCTAAAAGTTGTTCTTTGCAAGATAGTTTTGCCAGAATTGAAAATGAGGAAGCTTACTTATATAATATGCATATCCCTGATTTTGCCCAAAGTTCTTACTTTAAAAGTGAACCGAAAAGAAGAAGAAAATTACTGCTGCATAAGAAAGAAATCAAAAAATTGATGGGCCGCACCAGCCAACAAGGGTTAACGATTGTGCCGTTAAAAGCTTATTTTAATAAACGGGGCCTAGTAAAAATTGAAATTGCTTTAGCCAAAGGCAGGCATACTTATGATAAAAGAAGAAAGTTAAAAGAAAAGACAGAAAAACGCGAAGCCCAACGGGGACTAAAAGATTTTAATCGGTAAGAAGCAGGGAGTGAAACAAAAAACGAAATAATCAAGATACAAGAAACAATAACCAAACAAGATACAATAACCAAATTCAAATAATCAAAACAGCACAAAAAACAGAAGCCTAGGGTGTTTGGTAATTGGTTATTGGATATTGGAATTTATTTGTATCTTGTTTCTTGGTGATTGGTTATTTCGATTGCAAAAATACTATAGAAAGGAGGTAAAATGGCTGAAATGTTAGATGTGGCAATATCTGCAGCAAAACAAGCAGGTGATTTTTTATCTGATAATTTTTGTAAAGCGAATATAGTAGAATCTAAAGGTGATAGAAATTTAGTTACTAATTTAGATAAAAAAGCAGAAAATATGATTAGGGAAAAAATTCAAAGTAAATTTCCCGGCCACGGAATCCTGGGCGAAGAAGAGGGAAAGACCAATACAGATAGTGATTATCTTTGGATTGTTGATCCACTCGATGGAACTCATAACTACATCCGAAAAATAAATATTTTTGGAGTATCAATCGGGGTTGTTTATAAAAATAAATTTGTGGCAGGGGTAGTTTACATGCCCGAAGAAGATGAGCTTTATTTTGCAGAAGCAGGCAGCGGAGCTTATAAAAATAAAGAAAAAATTTCAGTATCTTCTTATAGCAAGCTGAATGAATTATCAATTGCCTTTGATTCCAGTATTCGTTACTCACCGGACATTATGTTAAAGGTGTTGGGTGATTTATCGAAAGAAGTGTTTAATGTGAGGATGTTTGGTTCCTCGGTGCGGACACTTACCTATATTGCTGAGGGCAATCTTGATTGTGCCGTTGAATTTCATGACCGGCCTTGGGATTTTTCCGGTAGTGTAGCCATAATTGAAGAGGCCGGCGGAAAGCTAACTGATTTACGCAAAAAGCCATTAACTTATCAGACCATTGGTTATGTAGCATCGAATAAAGTCATTCATCAGCAAATAACAGAAATTGTAGATAGGTACTTTTAGAAAATTATATTGACAAGCCATAATTATTTGCTAATATAAAATCATCATGTGGTTTGTAATTTTATTCGTACTTGTTGGAATCTCTGCCCGGCTTTTTCCTCATCTGCCTAATTTTGCCCCAATAGCGGCTGTTGCTCTTTTTTCCGGGGTTTATTTTAAGAAAAAATATGGTTGGTTGCTGCCGCTTGGTATTTTTGTAATTTCAGATTTAATAGTCGGCATCCATCAAACTGTAATTTTTACTTGGGGGACCATCGTTCTTATTTATTTTCTCGGCAGAGTTTTACAAAATAAAAAAACAATTGCAAATACAGCAATATTTACTTTAGCATCATCGTTTATATTTTTTGTGATTACTAATTTTGGGGTGTGGTTAATGGGGTGGTATCCTCCTAATTTATCCGGTTTAATTAGTTGCTACATAAACGCTTTGCCTTTTTTTAGAATGTCACTTATGGCTAATTTTAGTTATGGCTTAGTCTTCTTTGGCGCTTATGAATATTTTCTAAAAAGAACAAAGCTTGCCCACCAAGCTGCATAAATCTTTATATTTTGTTATTAATTAACCATGGACGTTAAGTTATTATCGTATACCAATAACCCTAAAAAAGTAATTTATGCTGCAGCTCGTCAATGTTATTCAAAATTATCTGCCCATCAAATTTATAGCGGCCAACAAAAAATAACTTCAAAAAAATTAAAAAAATTTATTAGCCATTTGGTAAAAAGAGGCCATCTCTCACCGCTGGAACATGTTAATTTTACTTATTCGGCAATCGGCCTTTCGCGTGTATGTACTCACCAGTTGGTCAGGCATAGAATTGCTTCCTATTCTCAACAAAGCCAGCGTTATGTGAGCATGGATGATTTTGAATTTATTATTCCGCAAGCAATTAAAAATAATAAAGAAGCTGCAGAAAAATTTAGAGAAGTAATAGAATATTTAAAAGATAAATACGGGCAAATAAGAGAGATATTAGAAAAGAATTCAAAATTAGATAAAGAAAAAATAAATCAAGATTTACGATTTCTTCTTCCTCAAGGTTGCCAAACAAAAATTGTAATTACCATGAATAGCCGCCAGCTTTTGCATTTTTTTTCAGAACGGCTTTGTTTGAGGGCGCAATGGGAAATCAGAGAGCTGGCAACTAAGATGCTAATTTTGGCAAAAAAGGCTTTACCGGGAGTTTTTGATATTGCCGGAGCGAAATGTAAAAATTTAGGTTTTTGCCCTGAATCTGCTGACGATTGCCCCCTAAATCCAAAAAAGCGATAAAATCATTATTGTTTATTTTTTCAAAATACTTTACACTTAATAAAATATCGATATAATAATCATTACCATTTCCCACTTCCCACCGTGGAGGTGGGAAAGAGTGCTAATGGTTTCTTGCTTATGGCTAATAGGTTGGGTTTCAAATTACCATTAGCCATATGCCATAAGCAATTAGCTAGAACGGGAGGTAGCGCAGTTTGGTTAGCGCACTTGCTTTGGGAGCAAGGGGTCGTGGGTTCGAATCCCACTCTCCCGATTTTAGCTAATAGCTAATAGCTTGTGGCTAATAGTTACGTATAGATTGATGTTTAGATTTGAAAATTTAGATATATGGAAGCTAGCAATTAAATATGCTAATGACTTATATGAGTTAGCAAAAGAATTGCCGCGAGAAGAACGGTTCAATTTAATAGATCAGTTAAAAAGAGCTGCTTTGTCAATATCTAATAACATAGCAGAAGGTTCAGGGACTGCAACCAAAAAGAATTTTTCTTCATTTTTAGACATAAGCATAGCATCTACTTTAGAAACAGTTAACCTTTTACATTTTGCAGAGAGAAGAAAATATATTTCTAAAGAGAAAAGGTTAATTTTTTATGAGCAATCTGAATTATTAGTGAAAAAAATACGTTCTTTTAAAAAAGCTATAAATAAACCATAAGCTATATGCCATTAGCCAAATAGCGCCCGTAGCTCAATCGGATAGAGCATCGGCCTTCTAAGCCGAGGGTTGCAGG
>CAZSDJ010000075.1:0-4809 GCA_964605645.1 uncultured Planctomycetia bacterium | reverse complement strand
ACAATTTGTACAGAAGCGATGTGTCCTAATATTTCCGAATGCTTTTCTAAAAGGCATGCAACTTTTTTAATTTTAGGAAATATCTGTACAAGAGGCTGTCAATTTTGCAATGTAATAAAAGGCAAACCAAAAGCAGTTGATTTAGGTGAGCCGTTACGGGTAAAGGAAGCGGTAAAAAGGCTTAAATTAAAACATGTAGTGATAACTTCACCCACCCGCGATGATTTAGCTGATGGCGGAGCGCAAATTTTTTATCAAACAGTTTCTCAGGTAAAAAAATTACCTTTTGTAGAAACAGTTGAAATTTTAATTCCGGACTTTAAAGCTAATATTTCCAGTATCAAAAAAGTTATTGCCGCCAATCCGGATATAATCGGGCACAACCTAGAAACTGTGTCTCGTATTTATCAGGTAAGAAGAAGAGCTGATTATCAAAGGTCGCTTTTAGTATTAAAAAAAGTTAAAGAAGTTAATCCAGAAATTATGGCCAAATCATCTTTAATTTTAGGCTTAGGCGAAAAAAGAGAAGAAGTCCTGCAAGCGATGCAAGACCTAAGAAAAGCAAATTGTGATTTTCTTGCTTTAGGCCAATATCTAGCCCCACGAAAGAGCAATTATCCGGTAAAAAGAATTGTAAAAGACGAAAAATTCAGTTATTATAAACAGAAAGCCTATTCGTTAGGTTTTTTGCACGTGGAAGCAGGCACTTACGTGCGCAGTTCTTACTATGCAGAAAGATACCTAAATGTTAAGAATGGACAAATTTCCTAGGAGAAAATCAGTAAGATTAAAAGAATATGATTATTCGCAGAGGGGATATTATTTTGTAACCATTTGCACATATAATCGGTTTGAATTATTTGGAACAATGGAATCTGGGGAAATGGCCTTGAATCAATTTGGAGATATAGCACAAAAAGTATGGCAAGATTTACCTAATCATCATGAGGTTGAATTAGATGAATTTATAATAATGCCCAATCACGTCCACGGAATAATAATTAACAATAATCCTGTAGGGAACAGGCCTGCCTGTTCCGCTAATATACCTGCCTGTTCTGTTAATAAAAACAATAATTTATCGGTAGTTGTTGGTTCATACAAATCCAGTGTTACAAAACAAATTAATAAAATTAATAATGATGGATTTAGGTGGCAAAAATCGTTTTATGATCATATCATTCGAACCACAGATTCTTTAAAAAATATACGTGAATACATTGTAAATAATCCTGAGATGTGGGAAAATGATGAAAATAATCTAAAAAATATAAAGTAGCGGTTCAGGCAGGCCTGAACCCTACAAAATGATTTAACCAATTAATCAAACCATGAATAAATACCATACAGTAATAATCGGAGCCGGGCCGGCCGGCTACACGGCGGCTTTGAAGATAATGGCGGTTCAGGCAGGCCTGAACCCTACTGGCAAAAGGGTTTGTTTAATCGATAAAAGCAAGGAACATTTAGGCGGAACTTGCCTCAATCGCGGCTGTATCCCTACCAAATCTATCCTCGAAAGCGCACATTTATATCAAAGGATAAAATCAGCAAAATCTTTTGGTATTAATGCAAATGCAGAAAATCCGAATTTAGAAACTATTCAAGAAAAATCTAACCAAACAATAGCTTTACTTAAAAAAGGCTTTTTCTCTTTACTTAAAGCCAAGAAGGTTGATTTAGAATTTGGCCGGGCGTCTTTTCTAACTAAAGACAAGATAAAAATCAAAGCTAAAGATGGAGATAAAGAAATAACAGCAGATAATTTTATTTTAGCAACCGGCTCAAAACCGAAAGAACTGCCGGGATTAAAAGTAGATAACAAAAAAATTTTTAACAGTGACGGATTATTGCAAAAATTACCCGAAGGTAAAAATTTACTGATTATCGGCGGCGGTTATATTGGTTGTGAATTTGCTCAATTTTACAACACAATCGGCGCCAATGTCACCATTGTAGATATCGCCGCGTCACTTTTACCCGGCCAAGATCAAGATATCGGAAAAGCCTTACAAAAAGAATTTTCTAAAAAAGGGATAAAGGTATTAACTGCGTATAAAATTATCTCGGCTGAAATTGAAAAGTTTGACATAGCAATAGCAGCAGCGGGCAGAGAGCCAAATCTAGGTAATCTTAATTTAGCCAATGTTGGTATTGAGTTAGAAAAAGGCTTTATAAAAGTTGATAAGAATTTTAAAACAACAGCAGATAACATTTATGCGATAGGTGACCTAATCAACACTCCGATGCTGGCCCATGTTGCCTTTGCTGAAGCCAAAAAGGCCGCAGATTTTATTTTAGGTAAAGATGTAGGTTCTATTGATTATAATTTAGTGCCGGAAGTTATCTTCACTGAACCGCAAATTGCTTCATTTGGGTTAAAAGAACTACAAGCAGATAAAGAAAATTTGGAGATAGAAGTAAATAAGAACTTATTCCGCATCAACGCTAAAGCCCACATTTTAGGTAAAATTACTGGTTTTAGTAAGTTAGTGTTTGCGAAGAAAAGTAAAAAGTTACTTGGAGCTTCAATTATTGGTCCGGAAGCAACTGAATTAATTCATACTTTAATTGCTTTTGCTAAGTGTGACGCAACGAAAACAGAAATAGAAAAATCAATATATGCCCATCCCACTCTTTCGGAAATTTTTGGCCGGCATTTTTAGTGTTTTTGCTGGAAAGGTTATAAAAAGTGTGTTACACTAATAAAGAGCAATAATTTTAGCCGTTTGATGGAGAATAATTTTATGCCCAAAGAAAGAAGGAGAGCCCAGCGTTTCGGCCCTTCTCTAATAATTTTTTACAAAGATAAAAATGGAAAAGGTTGGGCCAAAGCAATATGCAAAGATCTTAGCGGCGGCGGGATAAGGTTAGTTACAGAAAGCCGGTTAGAATGCGGAAATACAATAAGAATAAAAATATTGGCTGAAGAAAATAAAAATATTTTTCTCTCAGCTAAAATAATATGGTCAAGGAAAGGCAAAGGGAAAACGTATGAGGCCGGAGCTAATTTTTTAAAGATAGGCAAACATGATGATTTTACAGAATTCATCTGTAACCAATTGATGGAATTTTTTAATTTAAATGCGGGGAAAAATGAAAAGAAAAAAAACAGCGAAATATAAGTTAACTATCAAAAAAAGCGAGAGAAGGAAAAAACAGCGTTTAAATATTCCTTTGAAGGTAAAGTATAAATGGCTGGCAAAAAAAGGAATATTAGAAGAAGTTTTCACCCGGGATATAAGCGGCGGCGGCATGCGGATAAGGGTGGATAAGCCTTTTAAGAAAGGCGGCCGCTTAAAAGCTTTGCTTTACTTTCCTGAAGAAGATAAACCAATAAATGTGATAACAGAAGTTGTTTGGTGCAAAAAGAGAAAATTTAAGAAAAAGAACAAATTTGATGTTGGGATAAAACATGTGAAAGTTGCCGCACAAGATAAAGAAAGGTTTGTTTTCCTTTTTTGTGAGACTATGATGAACTTTTTAATGTCTGCTTTACAGCCGGATAAAAAATGAAAAAAAATATAGTTTATCATATTGCCAGAACCAAAAGTGAACTTGAGCAGGCTTTTTCTTTAGTGTACAAAGAGTATATTGGGAGAGGCTATATTCCCAAACATTATAAAAGCGATTTAAGAATTTCTATCTTTAACGCTTTGCCGTCAACTACTACCTTTGTAGCCAAAGATAAAAATAAAGTAGTAGCTACAGTTACTCTTATTCCTGATTCGCCTTTAGGCCTGCCGATGGATAAAATTTACAAAAAAGAAGTTGACGTTTTGCGCAAAAAGAAAAGAAAAATAGCTGAAGTTTCCCAGCTTTCTATAGATTCAAGCCTTTTCCCTAAAGGTTGGTTTTCTATGTTTAATTTTAATAAATTAATGTTTGTATTTAGATTATTTAAGTTAGTTTTAGACTACGGCATCTATAAAGAGAAACTAAATGATTTCTGCATTGCTGTAAATCCTAAGCACCAGTATCTGTATAAGTTTCTTGAGTTTAAACAGTTGGGTAAATTAAAATATTACGGAGAAGTCAACCAGGCTCCGGCTTTAGCCTGGCGGTTTAATCTGGATGAAGCTGAAAAAAGGGCTGCTGCCAGAAAAGGGCTTTATAATGTTTTTTTCGGCGAAAAAACCAAGCCGGAGGCATTTAAAGGCAAATACCGCTATTCTGTTTCCGATTTAGAGTATTTTTTTCTGAAAAAATCAGGCCATTTTAAAAAAGCTGCCAAAAGACAACTCGATTATATTCAAAGCTGCTATCCTAAAAAAAATATAAAAAGAGTTATTAAAAAATATGAAATCTCCCAAAAAAAATAGAAAAAAAGTTCTAATAGTAGATGATGAGAAAGATTTGTGTGATATCTTATCTCTGCATTTTGATATGAGAGAATGGGAAACCATTCAGGCGCATAATGGTAAAGATGCCTTAGAGGTTCTAAAAAAGAATAAGCCCGATTTAATTATTTTGGATGTATTGATGCCCAAGATGGATGGATTTGAACTATTAAAAGCCATAAAATCTTCAGATTCTTATGCATCAATTCCAGTAATAATGCTGACTGCTAAAGGGGAGCCTGAAAATTTAGATAAGGGCATTTCTTTAGGGGCCGAATTCTATCTCCCTAAACCTTTCCAGATTGATAATCTTTTTAATTTTATTGACCTTACCTTAGCTGATAAATAAACCCTAATTTTCTCTATCAACTTCTCTTATTTTTTGCATAATTTGACGAGTAGTTTCCTCTAAAGTTTGGAGTTTCCCCAAAAAATAGGCCTAATTTTCTCTAACTCTATGCAGTAACAT
>CAZSDJ010000074.1:0-4967 GCA_964605645.1 uncultured Planctomycetia bacterium | reverse complement strand
AAAAAGAAAGTGGTTTAGAAGGATTAATTTTACGTCCGCTTTCTGCAAAAGTATTGCCGGAAACTTTACCTGAGAAAAATGGGTGGGTAGACAGAAAAGCTTTACTAGATATAGTGGGTAGGAGCCGTAAGTCTCAAATTGAAATGGCTAAAATTTATGGAATTAAGGATTATCCCTGTGCAGCCGGCGGTTGCTTATTGACAGATCCAGGATTTTCCCGGCGACTTGCTGATCTGATGAAAAAAGAACAATTAAATTTATCTAGCATTGAGCTTCTTAAAGTAGGCAGGCATTTTAGATTTAATCCTGATTTTAAGTTTGTTGTGGGCAGAAATGAAAATGAAAATCAAAAACTTGAATATCTAAAAAAGAAAGATGATTTTATATTTATGCCTCTAGATCAGCCTGGGCCTACAGGATTAGGAAGAGGCAAGATGGATAAAGCAATTAAAGAATTGTGTATTAAAATTATTACTAGGTACAGTTCGGCAGATAAAGACTTTAGAATAGATATAACCAATGAAAGAGAAAAAATTAATGAAACGGCTATAGCAATAATGCCGGAGAATGATAAATACAGATCATTTATAGTTTGAATTGAAAATAAAGGTATTTGCTAAATAATTGCATTTTCAATGGAGGTAAAAAATGAGTAAAATTGATTCAAAATTAAAACTCGAGAGCCTTCTTTTACATGGAGGTCAAGAAGCGGATCCTGCAACAGGTGCAAGAGCAGTTCCGATTTATCAAACTACTTCTTATCAATTTAAGGACTCTGATCATGCCGCTAACTTATTTGCTTTAAAAGAATTCGGTAATATCTATACGCGGATAATGAATCCGACCACAGATGTTTTTGAAAAAAGGATGGCTGCTTTAGAAGGAGGAGTGGGGGCATTGGCTACAGCAAGTGGAATGTCGGCGATTACCCTTTCTATTTTAAATATTGCTAAATCCGGAGATGAGATAGTTTCTGCTGATAACCTTTATGGGGGAACTTACACTCTTTTTCGTTATACTTTAGAAAAAATGGGGATAAAAGTTAAGTTTGTTGATTCACAAAATTTAGAAGGTTTTAGGGGAGCGATCACCGAGAAGACAAAAGCTGTATATATTGAATCAATTGGTAATCCAAAATTAGATGTTGCTGATATCCAAAAGCTATCAGAAATTGCTCACCAAGCAGAAATTCCTTTAATTGTAGATAATACCAGTTCCCCTTACATCTTACGCCCTATTGACTTTGGAGCAGATATTGTAGTGTATTCTGCGACTAAATTTTTAGGCGGCCATGGTACTTCAATTGGGGGAGTAATTGTTGATTCGGGAAAGTTTAATTGGGGTAACGGAAAATTTCCTTTAATCTCAGAGCCGGATCCCAGTTATCATGGAATTAATTTTATCGAGGCCTTAGAGCCGATGGGTAATATTGCTTATATTGTGAAAGCAAGAGTTTCGTTGCTGCGTGATTTAGGGCCTGCTCCGTCACCTTTTAATACCTTTCTTTTTTTACAAGGATTAGAAACATTACATTTAAGAATGCCCAGGCATTGCGAAAATGCATTAGCAGTTGCTGAATTTTTAGAAAAACATTCGCAAGTGGATTGGGTTAACTATCCCGGCTTAAATTCAAGTCCTGAGAAAGCAAAAGTGAAAAAATATTTACCTAAGGGGGCAGGGGCAATTATTGGTTTTGGGATAAAGGGAGGGGCAGCCGCCGGGAAGAAGTTTATTGATTCCTTAAAACTTATATCTCATCTTGCCAATATCGGAGACGCAAAAAGTTTAGCAATTCATCCGGCGACAACCACTCATCAGCAGTTATCGGCCGAAGAGCAACAAGCATCCGGGGTAACAGAAGATTATATTCGGCTTTCGGTAGGAATTGAAAATATAGAGGATATAATTGCAGACATAGAACAAGCGTTGGGTAATTAAGTTATTTCAATGAGATTTAGCTGAATAATTATTTCGTCCGTCATTGCGAGGAAGGAGCGAAGCGACTGACGAAGCAATCTTTAAAAGAAGCAGAGATTGCTTCGCCCTTGACACTTCGTATCAAGGACTCGCAATGACGGACGAGGAATAAAGATTTTTTAACAGTATTGTTTAAAAACTTTTGACAATACGATCCAGAAGAATGGGAGGATATAAATGAGTAAAATTTATCAGGATGTTACAAAGACGATGGGAAGCACTCCTTTGGTTAAAATAAATAAATTGACCAAAGATTTAGATGTAGAAATTTTAGCAAAAATGGAATCTTTTAATCCTCTATCCAGTGTTAAAGATAGAATTGGGGTGGCAATGATTGAAACAGCTGAGGCTGAGGGGAAATTGGATAAAGATTCAGTGATAATCGAACCAACTAGCGGCAATACAGGGATTGCTTTAGCTTTCGTTTGTGCTGCGAAAGGTTACCGGTTAATTCTAACGATGCCGGATACAATGAGTATTGAACGCAGGCAATTGTTACAGCATTTTGGAGCAGAGCTGGTCTTAACCGAAGGAGCAAAGGGGATGAAAGGGGCGGTAGCTGAGGCTGAAAGGTTAGTAGAAAATACCCCTTCTAGTTTTATGCCCCAGCAGTTTAGAAATCCAGCTAATCCGGAAATTCATTATAAAACGACTGGCCCGGAAATTTGGCAAGATACAGATGGCAAAGTTGATATTTTTATTGCCGGGGTTGGCACAGGTGGTACAATTACAGGTGCGGGAAAGTTCTTAAGGGAAAAAAAGAAAACTGTTAAACTTATCGCTCTTGAGCCGAAGAGCTCACCGATTTTATCAGGTGGCGAAGCCGGCCCGCATAAAATTCAAGGGATTGGCGCGGGTTTTGTCCCGGAAGTTTTAGGGAGAGATTTAATTGATGAAGTGATTCGGGTATCCGATGAAGATAGCGGGAAATTCGCAAAGAAATTAGCTAAAGAAGAAGGGATATTCGCCGGTGTCTCCAGCGGGGCGGCAATGTGGGCCGCAGTTGAAGTTGCTAAAAGAACTGAATCAAAAGGCAAAACTATTGTAACAGTATTGCCTGATACCGGAGAAAGATACTTATCAGTCTGGTCTCTTTTTAAATAAAAGAGGATAGATTTATATGTTTAATTGTACCTGTCCCGAATTAAAACTATGAAAGATAGAGGAATTGGAATAGTCGAGACAAAATATTTTACTTTTGCAAAGCCCCCGGAAGAACTCATATTAACTTCGGGGCAGAAGCTAGGCCCAATCACCTTAGCTTATGAAACTTATGGCCGGCTTAATCAAAAAAAAGATAATGCAATATTAATTTTACATGCTTTATCCGGTGATGCCCACGCAGCCGGATTTTATAAAGGCGATAAAAAGCCGGGCTGGTGGGATATGATGATTGGCCCGGGCAAAGCTTTTGATACTGATAAGTACTTTATAATTTGTTCCAATGTTTTAGGCGGGTGCAAAGGTTCAACCGGACCCTCTTCTGTTAATCCAGATGCAAATCAACCATACGGCCTAGATTTTCCCATAATTACCATTGCAGATATGGTTAATGCCCAAAAAAAATTAATAGATTATTTAGGGATTAAAAAATTATTATCGGTGGTAGGTGGCTCGATGGGCGGGATGCAAGTTTTACAGTGGTTTAGGTCATATCCTAATAATATTTATTCGGCAATTCCAATTGCAACTGCCCTCAAGCATTCACCGCAACAGATTGCCTTTGATGAAGTAGGCCGGCAAGCGGTTATGGCTGATCCTGATTGGCAGAAAGGAAATTATTATGGCCGGGCTAAACCGGAGCGAGGATTGGCAGTAGCGAGGATGATGGGCCATATTACTTATATGAGCGATGCTTCCATGGAGAAAAAATTTTCCCGAAGGATGAAAAGTAAAAATTACAGCTATACTTTTAAAACAGATTTTGAAGTTGAAGGCTATTTGCAATATAAAGGGGATAGTTTTGTGAAGCGCTTTGACCCTAATTCTTACCTATATATAACAAAAGCAATGGATTATTTTGATTTATCCGGCAAAAAATTAGTAGCAGGAGTAGATGAAAGCGAAACTCGCTTTATGGTGATTGGGTTTAAATCTGATTGGCTTTATCCCATTTATCAATCCCGAGAAATCGTGAATCAACTTAAATACAGAAGGGTGGGAGTAACTTACTGTGAAATTCCTTCTACTTATGGCCACGATGCTTTTTTACTGGAAGTTGATGAACAAACTCACTTGATTAAGCATTTTCTCTCAAGCACCTACAGAGGTAAAGAAGATGGAAAGTAAACGTATAGATTATAGAACTATTTATCGGATTATCGAGCCAAAAAGCCGTGTATTAGATTTAGGCTGTGGAGATGGGGAGTTGCTTTCTTTTTTGGTTAAAGAAAAAAAAGTTAAAGCTCAAGGAATAGAATTAGATGAAGCTGCAATTTATAATTGCGTAGAAAAGGGCTTAAGTGTTTTTCACGGTAATATTGAAACCGGCTTATCCGGATATCCTGATAATGCTTTTGATTATGTTATTTTAAACCAAAGCATGCAGGAAGTAAAAGATGTAGAGCATGTGGTAGATGAAGCCTTAAGAATTGGCAGAAAAGTAATTGTCGGTTTTCCCAATTTTGCCCAACTGAAGGCAAGATCAAGGTTATTTTTAAAAGGAAAAGTTCCGATTACTTCTTCTCTTCCTTATCGTTGGTACAATACGCCAAATTTACATTTTTTAAGTATTAGTGATTTTAAAGATTTCTGCCAAGAAAAAAAGATTAAAGTATTAAAAAAATTCTATCTGTCCAAAAATAAAACTGTTAAAATATTTCCTAATTTACTGGCATTAAATGCTATATTTTTAATCAAAAAATAATTTTTTTATTCCTTGACATACAGTAGGGGGGTATGGTATATTAAAATTAAGTTAAGAAGATTTTGATACAAACCAAAGGAGGTGTTGCATGAATATTACAATAAAATTTATGCTCAGGCCTGTT
>CAZSDJ010000073.1:0-5039 GCA_964605645.1 uncultured Planctomycetia bacterium | reverse complement strand
GCTGCGATATTAGGCGAAGCTCTTTTTCATGAAGAAAAATATTCTTATGCCTTCCCTCATTTTGGAGCAGCCAGGATGGGGGCGCCGATGAATGCTTTTTTACGTTTTGACCAAAAGCCGATAAGATTGCGCTCGCAAATCTATAATCCTGACTATATAATTGTTATTGATCCAACCTTGATTGAACCTGAGAAATGTTTTGATAATATAAAAGAGGGCGGCAAGGCTGTGGTGGCAGTTAGAGAAAATACAGTTATTTCCGATAAGCAAAATATAAATATATCTAGCTTACCGGCTGAAAAAATTGCAATGGATATAATTGGCAGGCCTTTTGCCAACACTGTTCTGTTAGGTGCTTTTGCCAAAGTAACCGGCCAAGTGAAGTTAGAGTCAATCTTAAAAGCAGTAGAAGATAATTTTAAGAGCAAACCGGAAGTTTTAAAAAAGAATTTAGATGCGGCAAAAAAGGGGTACGAAAGTGTTTAGTGTATTAAATGCAAAACCAAAATCATCCGCAGCGAACAAAACCGGTTCTTGGCGCTCTAGAAAAATGCCTCATTTTGTCAGAGAAGAATGTATAAATTGCGGCCTTTGTAAATTTATTTGTCCGGAAGGCTGTATAGAAGGTAAAGAAAAAAATAAATATTCAACTGATCTTGATTATTGTAAAGGCTGCGGGCTTTGCGCCTATATTTGTCCCAAAAAAGACATCAAAATGGTAGAAAACAAACAAGCGGAGAGCAAACAAAAATGAAAAAGTTCCTCGAAGGATCATTTGCGATGGCAGAGGCGGCAAAATTATGCCGGCCCGGCGTAATTGCCGCTTATCCGATCACCCCCCAAACTCATATTGTGGAAAATCTTTCCCAATTTATTGCAAACGGTGAACTTAATGCCAAATCTGTAAATGTCGAGAGCGAGCATTCCGCCGCATCTTGTGTATTAGGCTCACAAGCAGTCGGCGTAAGGAGCTTTACTTGCTCCAGTTCACAAGGTTTAATTTTAATGTCAGAAGTTTTATTTTGTATTGCCGGGATGCGCTTGCCGGTAATGTTAATTTGTGCAAACCGGGCTCTCTCGGCACCGATAAATATCTGGAATGACCAACAAGATTCAATCGCGGTTCGTGACGCCGGTTGGATACAGCTTTATGCCGAAAACAATCAAGAGGCAGTTGATTTAATTATTGCCAGCCACAAGATTGGCGAAGATCCAAAAGTGATGCTGCCGGCAATGGTTTGTGTGGACGGCTTTATCTTAACTCACGGTATGGAAGTGGTAGATATCCCCGCGCAAAAAGAGGTAGATGAGTTTCTACCCCCTTATAACCCGCCTTATAAGCTTGACCCGAAAAATCCGATGAGCTTTGGTTTATTGGGCACTCCCGATGTATACCTGGAAACTCGCTACGCAATACAAGAAACTTTTGCAGATGTACTCGCAATGATCCCTGAAGTGGGTAAAGAGTTTAAAGATAAATTCAATCGTGACAGTGTAAGATTGGTAGAGGAGTATAAAATAACAGATGCTGAAACTATATTGGTTGCAATGGGTTCAGTTTGCGGAACTATAAAAGATGTAATTGACGCCCAAAGAGAACAAGGCAAAAAGGTAGGCTTGCTTAAGATAGTAAGCTACAGGCCTTTCCCCAAAGAAGCAATTAAAAAAGCTTTAGAACCTGCAAAAAATATTGGCGTTGTGGATAAAGACATTTCCCTGGGTTCAGACGGTGCTTTATATTCGGAAATAAAATCAGCGATTGCCGGTGAGAAAAAGATAAGTGGTTTTGTGGCCGGGTTAGGCGGCCGAGATATTAAAACATCAACTATTGAAGAAATTATTAGTTTAAGCGAAAAAGAAGAGAATAGTTGTAAATTTATTGATTTAAATAAAGATTTACTCTGGGAAGAGTATAAAACAATTTAACAATTATGGATAAAGAACACTTTCAAGAAAATTGTTATGTTTCCGGCCACACTGCTTGCGCTGGTTGCGGCCAATCAATGGCAGTCAGAATTGTGGCCAATACTGCCGGCAAAAATACAATTGCTGCCAATGCCACCGGCTGTCTTGAGGTTTTCTCCAGCAAGGCCCCTGAATCAGCTTTTGGCATACCCTGGATTCACTCTTTATTCGAAAATTCTGCAGCAGTAGCAAGTGGTGTAGAAACTGCTTTAGTTCATCAGGGTAAAAAAGAAGAAATTAACGTGATTGCTCAAGCCGGTGACGGCGGGACCGCTGATATCGGCCTGCAAGCTTTATCCGGCATGCTGGAAAGAGGCCATGATATATTATTTGTTTGTTACGACAATGAAGCTTACATGAATACCGGTATTCAACGCAGCGGCTTAACACCATTTAATGCAAGCACCACAACTTCGCCGGCGGGGAAAAAATCAGTTGGAAACCCGCGGCCGAAAAAACCAATGGTCGAGATTTGTGCCGCGCATCATATCCCTTATTCGGCTACCAGTTCTATAGCTAGCCCCAAGGACATTGAAATTAAAGTAAAGAAGGCCTTGAAAATCAAAGGGCCAAAATATCTACAAATCCACGTACCTTGCCCCTTAGGCTGGCGCTCAGACCCTTCTCAATCTATCGAAATTGCTAAAAAAGCAGTGGAAACCGGGCTTTTTCCGCTTGTTGAATATCAGCACGGTAAATTAGTTAGCTCCCGCAAAGTAAGCTCTCCCAAACCGGTATCGGAATATTTAAAATTACAAGGCCGCTTTAAGCACCTTTTAAAAAATGAAGAAGCTTTAGCCGCAGTGCAAGAAGTGGCAGATAAAAATATTGAATATTACGGCCTCAAATAAAAATAAACAATAATTTAATTATGGAAATAAAAATCGACGAAAATGCTTGTGTTGGCTGCGGGTTGTGCGTTAATCTTTGTCCGCAAGTATTTATTTTAAAAGATAATAACGTAGCTAAAGCCAATTCAGGCCAGCCTTGCGAAAAAAATCTCCACAAAGTTGCCGCGCAGTGTCCGGTAAGCGCAATTCTAATTAAAGATTAAGCCTGAAATTAAGTTTTTGCTGAAGGTTGTTGAGATACTCCATTCTTTCCTGGAGTATTTTGCGGGTTTTTAATTCTTGGTAGTATTGCTCTTGTTCCTGGCGGAATTTTTCCTGATCAATCTCAGTTTTCCGGTCTAACTTAATGATATAAATGCCGTTTTTTCTCGAAATTGGTTCGGGATGAATTTGGCCTTCTTCTAATTCAAAAAAAGCTAACTGACTGATTTTTTCACTTAAGCCTAAACCTTTTATGTAATCAAGGTATTGAAACGGTTCACTTTGGTAAAAGCTGATCTCTTCGCGCTGATCATACCTTTTTAAGTTTTTGTTTCCGGTTGCCTCAATCTCTTTGATAATTTTTGCGGCAATTTTTTCGGCTTCTGTTTTTGCTTGATTCTTGATATAGGCTTCTTTTACTTTTGCCTCAATTTCAGAAAAAGGAGGGGTATAACCTTTTGTTTCATCAATTTTTTTAAAAATCAATATTTTATCTTTTAGTCGAAAAGCCGGGCTCAACTCTTTGTTTTGCAAAGTAAACAGGATTTTGTTGATCTCGGGCACAAAACCAATACCTTTGATTGGTTCGGTTTTTGAAAAAAAGTCACTCTCTTTAACTTCTTCTTTTGGCAAATTGGAAAAATCTTTATTGGCTTTTAAACCGGTAAGGATTGTCTCACTGTCTTCGATGTTGGGATCAATACTTACATAATTAACTTTAATTTTCGGGGCAACCTCAAACAGATCTTTATTTTCTTGGTAAAAATCTTCCAGCTGAATGCGAGAAATATTTTGATCAATATTAAAGCTCTCATAATCAATCAGCAGATAAGAAATCGCTGCCTGTTGATTATCAATTTTATAAGCTTTTAAAACTTGATCTTCGCTGACAGTTACAGCGATATGTTTATTAAATAATTTTTCGCGTTTAATGATGCTGCGCAGGTATTCTTCGAAATTTCTCGCCGCAAAACCTCTGCCTATTTTTCTTTGCACATACTCGATAAATTGCTGATATTTACCAGAATCAAATTGGCCGTCAGTTGTAAAAAAAGGCATTTTTTGTACATATTGAACAACTTCTTGATCGCTTACTTTTATATTTTCTTTATCAGCCTGATAGAGGAGCAGGTAGAAATCAGCAGCTAAGGCGTAAATATCTTCTCTTTTCAGGGGTTGGTCAGGCTCGGCATTCAACATCCAATACAATTGTGCCAATTCAACGTATGAAATAAAGTCATCTCTTTTGATCGGCCGCTCTTCAATTTGGCCAATCACATTTTCTTTATCGCCGCGCAAAGCTGAGCTGCCCCAAAGGACAAAAGCCGGCACAATAACAATCAACATTGCCCAAAGAATACGCTTTTTGTGTTTGTCGGTCAAGCGGATAAACATATTGCATATATATTAACGAGAATTTAAAAATCTTCAAGTCTTTTTTGTGTCACAGATTACACAAAATCAAGTAGTAGTAGGATTACAGAGTACACAGATAAGAGAGGTAAATTCGAAATCCTAATTTCGAAATACGAAACAAATCCGAAATTATAATGTTCAAATTCTTAAAACATTTTCGATTTCTTTTATTTAAATTTTGTGCTTCGGATTTAATGAAAACAGAAGAAGCTTGAATTAGCTCTGCAGATATGCTATAAAGGAGGTGTTCTTTGGTAATTTGGGGGTGAATGGACTCGACCTAAAAGGTGAAGCGAAAGGGAGCATGTCGAGGATGTGAGTTGCCTGCGATAGTGGTACTTGCAAAAATTTAAATGCAGATAGCACATTTGCTACAACTCCTGCTTACGCTGTAAGTTAAGGAGGCTCTTCTACTTTTCTGCCTCGGAAAGTATAAGGGTTCATTTATGAGGCTCGGAGCTAGTTTTTGCTTTTCGGGCTTGCTCTTAAAACTAAGGAAAGCTGCTTCCCGGTAAATCCTGCCTTTTGGAGTTATCAGGAAAAAGACAAATAAAAGGCTAAGCATGTAGGGTTCTTTTGCTGAAATTTTAGGGACCCGGGTTCGAT
>CAZSDJ010000072.1:0-5269 GCA_964605645.1 uncultured Planctomycetia bacterium | reverse complement strand
TTGATAAAGCAGAAGTTGCTATGAAAAAGGCAGTGAAGAAGGTTGTTGCTCAGCACAAGAAAGACGGCCGTCCTCTTGCTGTCTGGGAAGACGGGAAAGTCAAGCAGATTAAAGTTAAGTAGACTTGTTTATAATTCTTTGGATGTTAACAATTTATTAAAAGCGCCTAGTAGTTATAAGAGATTTGCGCAAGATTTTAAATATTTCTGCTCAGGCGGTGCATAAGGAGATAGTAAAGCTTGTCGAGTTTAGAGTTATTAAACCTGAAGGCAAAGGACGTTCTTTACGCTATATTTTGGTTGATGATTAGGTTGATGATTAGGTTGATGATTATTTTTGTAATAGGTTTCCAGAAACGGTAGTTGGTAGCCTAGCAATGGAAAGTAAGGAGGTGGGAGAATGGGGAAATCAGCCTTAAAAGAAAAAATAGGTAATTTAAGAGAAGAGATTATTAGTTTTGTCCGCTTTTTGGATTCTTTAGATCTTTCTCCCGAAGAGTTGCCTCAAGGCCAAATGCGCGCTTTGGCGCAAGCCAACGCTTTTTCTGAAGAGTATTTAGAAATTTTAAACAGTAAAAAAGTTTTGAATCCGAAAAAGCTGGCAGAAGTTGATGGTTATTGCGATGAACTAAATGAAATCACCGATGAGGCAAAGGCCAGCATAACAAATCATATTTTAGAAAATCTGGCCAAGCCTGTACAGGAACAATTCAGAAATTATAACGCCTACGCTCAAGCAGAAAGAGCTTGGTATAACTACAATAACTTTATTAAAAAATATGGCTTCGAAATATTCAGCAGAGAAAAAGTTCAGGCATTAGTTGATAGAATGAAGAAACCGGTCTTGTTGCTCTCAGTTTTAATTTCAAACCTAAACAACTCTGAAGCAGATACTATCGAAGCTATTCAGGAGACAGCGGATGTTTTTACTGACTTAATAAATCACACCCCCCGGTCAGAATTTAATTCCAAGACTCCCCATCAGAAAGCCTGCCAATTGCAGAAAAACAGCTTCAACCGGCTTCAAAAAGAAAAAGCTAAGCCTGAATTTAGTAGTTATAATTTTGACGCTTTGTTTAACAAATTGGGCTCAAAAGATAAAGAAGAAAAGAAGGCTGGGCAAAAGTTGTTAAAAGAACTATGGGAGAACTATGTAAATGAAAAACACGGCGACATAAAAACAAAAGATAATATCCACCATAAAAACATTATTGCTCTTTGGGAAGAAGTAAAACAGAGGTTCTACAACGCTGATTCAGCTGATAAAAAAATGAATGCTTTAAAACCTTTTACTAGCCTCCGCACTACTTTCATCCCCACTCAATTTTACCCTGAAATAAAAGAGCTGGTAATGAAAGGGATTCTTGATAAAAGCGGAACCGTTAGATATAGGATTGTGCGGGTGATTGAAGATGTCACTTTTAAGCTTTCTTTATCCGCCCCCGATCAACTTAGGGATTTATTTGAAACTATTTACAACGAACGAGAAAAATATATGCGCAAAAACAAACTGCGAAGGTCGCGAAACGCCTACCCTGAAAACATAAAGGATAAAGTTTTACGCTCGTTAACTCAGACTCAAGTAATTTTAGAGAGTCAAATTATGCGCTGTAGCGCGTTTAAGAATTAAAACCAACAACCATAATTGCAAGTGAGATTGCTGGTTACGAATATTGTGTGATCAGCTGGAGTTTGTTTTCCTGTTAGCATTATTTTGTTTGTGGAGAACGGTTGTAAATTAGAGAGCAAAAAAGCAGGAAGAGCCAATCTTCTTCTGATAAAAAGTGTTGTATTTTATTTACAAATGTGTTATATTTAAGATGTAGTAAAAAAAATACAACAGATATTTTAAAAAAAAGAGAGGGGTGATTAAAATGATTTTTGGTACTTTTTTTAAAGAGAAAAGAATTCAGTCAGGTAAGTCTTTAAGGCAGTTCTGTATGGAATATGATTTAGATCCCGGAAATATTAGTAAACTCGAAAGAGGTAAGCTGCCACCGCCGACTTCCGAAGAAAAACTAAAGAAGTTAGCCTCTTATCTAAAAATTGATGTCGGAAGTAGTGATTGGGAGGTTTTCAAAGAATTGGCATTCGTCGGTGCTGGCAAAATTCCGGACAATTTAGAAAAAGAGGTGATAGATAAGCTTCCTATATTTTTTAGGGCGCTGAAAGGAAAGAAGTTTTCGAAAAAAGAGCTAAATAAATTAATAGATAAGATAAAGAAATATTAACAATGGATTTACGGCCCACCTTTAAAAATACAGATGAGATAAACTCCATAGCAGAAAGTTTTTTAGAAAAATATCACAGCAGCTTTTTGATACCAATTCCTATTGAAGACATAATCGACCAAAAATTAAAAATCAACATTGTTCCTATGCCGGATCTGAAAGATTCATTTGGCCGTGCAGGATTTGATGTTGATGCATTTATTTATTTATTTAAATTTAGTTTAGCTCATGAAATTGCACATATGCTTTTACATAATGATGTTTATAAAAAATATAAGTTTAACGACCGGAGCGAATATGTTAAATTTATTGAAGAAATGCCTAAGAAGGAACGAGGATGGTTTGAGTGGCAGGCTGATGAATTGGCTGGTTTAATATTAGTGCCTCGAAAAGTTTTAAAATCAGAGTTTATGATGGCGATAGAAAAGATAGAGAGTCTTACCGGTATGTCAAAGAAACAATCGGAAGAATTTATTGTAGATGAGGCCATTGGCGATATTTTAGCTCCGAAATTTGAAGTATCTAAGGAGACTATGCGAATAAGGCTTCAAAAGGATAAAATAATTGTATAGTAAGGCGGATGTTTTGGTGAGGTTTTCGTTCCTCTTTATATTACCGGGCCAATAATAATTTTGACACTTTTTCTGTGAGGATTTGTGGTTGCAGGGGTTATAGTTTAAGGTATAATTATTATTGATAATAATTTAGAAAGATTATTGATAAGATTGTGGTGAAAATATGAGAATATTAAAAAATGTTATAAATAAGTGGGTAGCAAGATGAACATCCAGCATAAAGAACTTGCCGGCGGCCGCTGGCCTGAAATGCCGTTAGCAGAACAAATGGCAAATATAGGCAGTGAGGTTAGCAGAGCCCTAAATTGGCAAAAAAAAGGGAAGAGTGATTTAACCCAAAGAGCATTCAACAGAGCATTAGAATTGTTAGATATGACTATTGCTTCTATAAAAAAATATTCTAGGCTGAAAGAACTTTTTCGGGTGCGTGAAGCAATGGTTGATTTTTTTTGGGGCGCCAATAAGTTTGCTTCATCTGAACTTTTCTGGAGAAAATATTTCGATCATTTTGCCTATCTGGCAAAAAATAAATTTTAGCTTGACAAGCTGTCAATTCCATCCTGAGTTTAAATCAAAACCGGAAAAAGCCCATCCTTTATTCAGAAATTTCAGTAAATATGCTTAAGTAAGTTACTAGAGTCAAGCAGATAGAAAACAAATATAGAATAACTGTATATTTGTTTCATAACTCTTTGGCTGTTAGCACTTTATCAAAAGCGTCTGGTAGTTGGTAGTTCTTTATTAAATTGATTACAAAAAATTCTACAGTTACATTAATTCTTTCTTTAATCCCCGGGCTGTCTCATCTGTATCTGGGTCAGATAAAAAAAGCAATTGTTCTTTTTATTATTGATCTAGGAATAGGCTTAACTTTTTTATTTTCGAGATCTTACCTTATGAAATTGATTATGGTAAACATTTACTTATTTACATTTATCCCCGCTTGCCTTGAGGCCTATAGCCAGGCTAAGGGGAAAAGAAGTAAGGTTAACACCGATTCTCGATGGTATGTAACAGTGCTGTTGATTACAACTGGTTTTAATGCCTTGCCTTTACTCTGGCAAAGTAGTAAACTTACCAAGAGGTTTAAAATAACCTGGACTGCTTTGGTCCCGATATTAGCAGGAGTTTTTGTTTTTATATTAGTGAGGCATTGGGATAATATCGAGGCTTTTTTGCAAAATATAATTTAAAGTTAACTTCTTATAAAGGTAATTTTCAGGAGAAAAAGAATGAAAAAAATGTTAAAAGAATTTCGTGAATTTGCGGTAAGGGGTAATGTTGTTGATATGGCTGTAGGTATTTTAATCGGAGCCGCATTTGGGAGAATTGTAAGCTCACTTGTTGAAGATATTATAATGCCCCCGATTGGTTTACTTACGGGAAAAATTGATTTTTCAAATCTTTATATCAATTTGTCAGGAGGTACTTATAAATCTTTAGCTGAGGCAAAAGCAGCTGGCGCAGCAACATTGAATTACGGAATTTTTATAAATCATTTTATATCTTTTCTGGTTGTTGCTTTTTGCGTTTTTTTATTAATTAAACAAATTAATAATTTAAAGCGGAAAGAAGATGCTACTTCAATTGCACCAACTCAGAAATCTTGCCCTTATTGTTTTTCGAGTATATCCATTAAAGCGACAAAGTGCCCTCAATGTACCTCAGAACTCTCTAAAAATTAATCTATTTTATTTTTTGTAAGAAATTTGCAGCTTGTGGCGAAAAGATAGAAAAGCTAGTAAATAAGCAGAAAAAAATGCAGTGACCCCGACTAACTTAAAAGATTCTTCGGCTACTTCATAATAAACATTGATGCTTTCAAAGCTATGGAAAATAACAGTTCCTATCAACCCTAATGCACCTAATGCAAAAAAGGGAAGCATTATTTTTTGTTGCCAAATTGCTTTCCGAAAATAAATGCAAAAAATTAAAGAAACAATTCCAAAAGAAGCAATAACCAAATTGTCGAGATTGAGGTTCATGTTTTTGAGGTTATAGCCAAACAGAGAAGCAATCCATTCGTCTATCCCTTCATGGGCCATGAAATATTCATCGATACAAAGGTAGAAGAAGCCAAGGGATGAAAAGAGCCAGAATCCAATTTTTTCGGGAAGCGGTTGAATTTTTTTCTTCAGCAGATAGATAAATAAGGCAGTGAGGCCGGTTAAGCCTAAAGTTAAGGAGGATATGAAAGTAACCGCTTGCCTTTCTTGGAATCTATACATGGGGTCACCATCTCCTTGACTGCTTTTAATGCTTGCGAAAATAATTGCAAAGTTGACGATAGCAAGAAGGATAAAAGTAATAATAATTTTCTTTTTGTGATTTTTAAGCATGATTAGCGTCTCCTTTTTTTCAATAATTATAATAACACAGGAAAAGAAAAAGTCTATTTTTATCTTTGATAACACTGTGTCAAGTTTTAGTAGGTAGTTTTTTAGCGGCCTTAAAATGTTTAAGG
>CAZSDJ010000071.1:0-5270 GCA_964605645.1 uncultured Planctomycetia bacterium | reverse complement strand
TTACCCGTGATTGCGCCGGAATCAACGCGGCAATTCGGGCGATAGTCCGCAGTGCTGATGCAGCCGGCATTAAAACTACAGGGATAATTCGCGGCTACGAAGGGTTGATGGAGAATAACACAATTGAACTAGACACTCGTTCGGTATCCGGGATCATTAACCGCGGCGGGACTATCTTAAAAACTGCACGGGCAAATAAGTTTCGTTTTATTCAAGGCCAAAAACAAGCTTTAAAAACATTAAGGTCAAACAAAATTGATGCTTTGGTGGTAGTTGGCGGAAATGGCTCATTGACCGGCGCCGGCATCCTTTCCGCAAAATATTCAATACCGGTAGTGGGGGTTCCGGCCACCATCGATAATGATATCAACGGCGTAGCGATGTCAATCGGTGCCGATACTTCTGTAAATGTGGCTTTAGATGCATTAGATAAAATTCGGGATACCGCAACTTCCCTGGAACGAATTTTTGTAGTTGAAGTTATGGGACGGGATTGCGGCTACATTGCCCTGCGGGTAGCTTTAGCCGGTGGTTGTGAAGATGTGATATTGCCGGAAAAAAAATTAGATATGAAAGAAATAGCAGCAGAAATAGGAGAAGGAAGGGCTAAGGGAAAAATGAGCTGGATAGTTGTGGTGGCGGAAGGGAAAGCTAAAGCTGCCGATATCGGCAAAAAAATCACTAAACTTACCGGCCTTGAAACTCGCGAAGTTGTCCTGGGCCACATCCAGCGCGGCGGCAGGCCGACTGCTTACGACAGAATCCTGGCAGCCCGTTATGGGTATTATGCGGTTGAGCTTATCAAAAAAGGCCAAACCGGCCGCTGCGTAACATTGCGCAATAACAAATTATCAGCTATGCCGCTGTCGAGAGCAATTAAGAAAAAAGATATGGAAGTAAAAGATTATTATAGATTGATAAAGCTCTTAACATAAAATAAAATGATTTATAAAACCAAAAAACAAATTCTCAATAACTCTGAGATAGAAATGCAAGGTGATTGTTGTAAAATAAAAAACATTTCTAACTTTAAAAAAAAGATACTGCCTAACTTAGTCGATACTATTATCTTAAGCGATTCAAGAAATATTAAAAATTTCTGCTATAAACTTGCTTTTAACTGCGGCCTGTCTTTGGGGATTTATCCGGCCTCAATTCAAAATCTATATAAAGCTGTCGGCCGAGGAAAGGTCGGTGGTTTTTGCGTACCGGCTATAAATTTACGAACTTTAACTTTTGGATTGGCCCAGGTTATCTTTGAAGTGGCAAAAAAAATGAATTCGAAGCTTTTTATTTTTGAAATCGCAAAATCAGAAATTGGCTACACTTGGCAATCTCCTCAGGAATATTCCGCTTTAATTACTTTAGCTGCAATTAAACAAGGCTACCGCGGCCCAATTTTTCTTCAAGGAGATCATTTCCAAATTGATGCCTCTAGCTATATGCGTGGCTCAAAAACACATATTACTAATCTTAAAAAATTAATTAAAGAAGCTATCGGTGCCGGTTTTTATAATATTGATATTGATTCCTCAACTTTAGTTGATTTATCAAAAAAAGAACTTGATGCACAACAAAATCTTAATTATAAAGTATGTGCATATTTTACAAAATACCTACGTAAAATCCAACCCAAAGAGGTAACTATTTCAATTGGAGGCGAAATTGGCGAAGTTGGTGGAGCAAACTCAAAACCAGAAGAACTTAATGCTTTTATGAATGGTTATTTAAAAGAAATTGGGTCATTAGAAGGAATCTCTAAAATCAGTATCCAAACCGGCACAAAACACGGCGGGATCGTCCTTCCCGATGGTTCAATTGCTAAAGCAAAAATTGATTTTAACACATTAGGTAAACTTTCCAAAATTGCTAAAGATAAATATGGTTTAGCCGGCGCTGTCCAGCACGGAGCATCAACCTTGCCGAATGAGGCTTTTCACCACTTTCCTAAACAAGGCTGTATAGAAGTCCATCTTGCAACCCAGTTTCAAAACATTATTTATGATTATATGCCTTTATCGTTAAAAGAAAAAATATATTCTTGGCTGGATGAAAATTGCCATCAAGAAAGGCAAAAAGACTGGACTGATGACCAATTCATTTATAAATTACGGAAAAAAGCTCTGGGGCCCTTTAAAAAAGAAATTTATCAACTTTCTACAGAATTAAAAAATAAGCTGCAAGCTATCTTTAAAGAAGAATTTTCGTTTTTGTTTGATAAGTTAAATTTAAAAAATACAGATAAAATTGTTAATAAATACATAAAAAATACTTTTATTCGGAGGTAATCATGGAATCTGATAAAGCGAAAAAAGGTTTAGAAAGGATGCCGAACCGCTCTCTTCTTTACGGCACCGGCTTACACCCTACACATCTGCGGCGCCCATTTGTAGGGATAGCATCCGGCTTTACCGACCTGATCCCCGGGCACATCAATATGCGGAATTTTGAAAGATATATCGAAAGAGGCATCGAAAATGGAAATGGAACTCCTTTTATCTTTGGCGTACCGGGAATTTGTGACGGGATCGCGATGGGGCATCAGGGGATGAAGTATTCTTTACCGTCCCGAGAATTAATTGCTGACACAATTGAAACTGTTGCAACTGCCCACAGCTTAGACGGCTTAATTTTACTTACCAATTGTGACAAAATTACTCCGGGGATGATTATGGGGGCTTTGCGGATCAACATCCCCACAATTGTAGTAACTGCCGGGCCGATGCTTGCCGGCCATCTTGGCAAAAAAAGATTATCTTTGGTTCGTGATACTTTTGAAGCTGTCGGTGAATTTAAAGCCGGAAAACTTAAAGAAGAAGAAAGAAAAAAGTTAGAGATATCTGCTTGCCCTTCCTGCGGGTCCTGCCAGGGCCTTTACACCGCAAACAGTATGGCCTGCCTTACCGAAACACTCGGCCTTTCTCTGCCTTATTGCGGCACCGCACCGGCTGTGTTAAACGAAAAAACAAGAATCGCCTATGAAAGCGGACAAAGAATAGTTCGATTGATCAAGCAAAAGGTAAGCATTAAAAAAATAGTTATCAAACGCTCTTTAGAAAATGCAATTCGTATCGATATGGCCCTGGGAGGGTCTACCAATACTGTTTTACACCTGATGGCCATTGCTGCCGAAGCTGGCGTTGATTTAAATTTAGTTGACTTTGACAAAATCGGCCAAACCACGCCTCATATCTCAAATCTTCGCCCCGGTGGTGAAAGTTTCATGGAAGATTTACATTTTGCCGGAGGTATCCCCGCAGTTTTAAAACGATTAGCTACTAAAATAAATAACACGAAAACCGTTTCGGGAAAATCTATTTTAAAAATAGCAGAAGAAGCTACTATTTTTGATAACGACATAATCCGCCCCTTAAAAAACCCTTATCACAAAAAAGGGGGAATTGCGATCTTAAAAGGTAATCTTGCTCCTGAAGGGGCTGTAGTAAAACAATCAGCAGTTGACTCGGATATGCTTATCTTTACCGGTTCAGCGAGGATATTCAATTCAGAAGAAGAAGCGATGGCGGCAATCAGCAACAAAAAGATAAAAAAAGGCGATGTCGTAGTTATCCGCTATGAAGGCCCCGGCGGCGGCCCCGGGATGCGGGAGATGCTCGCGCCAACCGCAAGTATAGTGGGGATGGGACTCCATAAACAAGTTGCTTTAATCACCGATGGCCGTTTTTCCGGCGGTACCCGCGGGCCCTGTATCGGCCATATATCACCGGAGGCAGCCCGCGGCGGATTGATCGGCTACTTAATTGATGGTGATAAAATCACAATTGATATCCCCAAGCGTAAAATTAATGTAAAGCTTAGCGCCGTTCAAATTAAAGCACGAAAAGAAAAATTAAAATTATTAGCGCCAAAGATTAAATCCGGCTATCTGCACCGTTATGCTCAATTAACCGGTTCAGCTTCTAGCGGTGCTGTTTATCAAAAAGAAAGAAGGCCTAGAAATAAAAGTTAGTTGACAACCGGTTTAGGCTCTGCTATTATTTTGATATAGTAGAAAAATAAATTATAATAATATGAAATTTATTTCAAATCTTTTAAAAAATTTTGGCCACTTGTTTGATTCTTTTTCTTCCGATATTGGAATTGATCTCGGTACTGCTACAACTTTAGTCTACTTAAGAGGAGAAGGGATTGTGCTTTGTGAACCGTCAGTTGTCGCAATCTATAAAAACACCGGCACCCCGATGGCTGTTGGCGAAGAAGCAAAACAAATGCTCGGCAGAACCCCGGGTAGTATCGTCGCGATTCGCCCGTTAAAAGACGGCGTGATCGCTGATTTTGATATCACCGAAGAAATGTTACGTTACTTTATTAAAAAAGCACACCCAAGAAGAATATCAATCGGGCCCCGTATTGTCGTTGCAGTCCCTTCCGGGATCACGGAAGTTGAAAAGAGAGCTGTTAAAGATTCTGCCAGCCGGGCCGGCGCCAGGGAAGTGATACCTGTTGAAGAGCCGATTGTTGCTGCAATCGGAGTAGGGCTGCCAATCGCAGAGCCGCAAGGAAATATGATTGTTGATATTGGCGGCGGAACAACAGAAATTGCAGTTATTTCACTGGGTGGTATTGTTCATTCCCGTTCAATCCGAACCGGAGGAGACGAAATGGATTCAGCAATCATCGATTACATGAAAAAAAATTACAACTTAATGGTTGGAGAACGAACCGCCGAAGAAATAAAAATTAAATTAGGTTCCGCCTGGCCTCTTGAAAACAAAATAGAACTTGAAGTAAGAGGGCGAGACCTGATTACCGGTTTACCTAAATTTATAAAAACTACTTCAGAAGAAATAAGAGAAGCTCTCCAAAATCCGCTTAAGGAAATAATTGAAGCCGCAAAAGTAACTCTAGAAAGAACACCACCCGAACTCGCAGCAGATTTAATTGAAAGAGGCATAGTTTTATGCGGTGGAGGAGCTTTACTTAAAGGTATAGATAAGCTGCTTTCTGAAGAAACTGGACTTGCTTGTTTTGTCGCTGACGACCCTTTGACTGCAGTAGCTTTAGGAACAGGAAAAATATTAGAATCACCTAAATTCTTAAAGAAGCTTTCCCTTGTATCTACCTTCTAAAAAAATTAAATACATTGCCTTTACCATTGTAATTGCCATTTTGGCTTTCAATGTTTTTAGAAAGCCTTCTCAGGCTATTCTGCTTTCTTTATCAGAAAGTTTTCATGCCTTATCCGAATCATCTTATCAAAATAAATTAAATCAGCTTCGTGAAAAAAACTTGCAATGTAAACTTAAACT
>CAZSDJ010000070.1:0-5458 GCA_964605645.1 uncultured Planctomycetia bacterium | reverse complement strand
CGTGAGCTGGGTTCAGAACGTCGTGAGACAGTTCGGTCTCTATCCACTGTGGGTGTTAGGATTTTTGAAGGGAATCTGTTCCTAGTACGAGAGGACCGGAACAGGAGAACCTCTAGTGTACCAGTTATCCCGCCAGGGGTAATGGCTGGGTAGCTATGTTCTTTCTGGATAAGCGCTGAAGGCATCTAAGCGCGAAGCCTATCCCAAAACTAGAAATCCCTTTCCGATTTATCGGGATGAAGGCAGGTTGGAGACTACGACCTTGATAGGGTGCAGGTGTAAGCATAGTAATATGTTCAGCTGAGCACTACTAATATGCCAATCGGCTTGGTGCCCAACTTATTTTTTTCAGAAGTCAGAAGACAGACGACAGAAATTATATCTTTCTGTTGGCTGTTTTCTGATAACTGAATTTTCTTTGATATCTGAATTTTGTTTTTATAATTGTCCGGTGACCAGACTGAAGGGGCCACACCCGTTCCCATTCCGAATACGGCCGTTAAGCCCTTCAAGGCCGATGGTACTGCTTTGGCGACGAAGTGGGAGAGTAGGTAGTTGCCGGACTTTTTTATATCTGCCTTTAACCCTTGCCCTTTTTTATATTTTTGTTATATTATATTTATTATTAAAATCTAAAAGGAGGTTTTGTTATGGAAGAAAAAGATCTTGGTAAAACTTCGATCGGGATGCAACCGAACGTTGCCGGATTACTCTGCTACCTAGCTGGTTGGATTACCGGGCTTATCTTTTTCTTAATTGAGAAGGAAAATAAGTTTGTTAGATTTCATGCTATGCAGGCTATTATCCTTTCGGTAGCGATGATAATTTTAATGTTTATTCCATTTGTAAATTTAATTGCTGGCTTAGCCGGATTAATTTTGTGGGTTGTAATGATGGTGACAGCATTTCAAGGCAAAAAAATTCGTTTGCCTTTTGCTGCTGATATTGCCGAAAAAAACGCATAATCAATTTAATTAACTTACTTACAGCAAGGGCCATTAGCTCAATCGGCAGAGCAGGGGCCTCTTAAGCCCAAGGTTGAAGGTTCGATTCCTTCATGGCCCATAACTTTGTTCATGGCCCATGATTGTATTTAAAAATGCTTGATATTAAGTTTATCCGAGAAAATCCGCAAATTGTAAAAGAATCTCTTCGCAAAAGAAATTCTCAGTTTGACCTTGATCAATTCCTAAAGCTTGATCAACAGAGAAGAAATCTTTTAACTAAAATTGAAAATCTTTCCGCCGAACAAAATAAAATCAGTAGTAAAATCAAAGAATTAATTAAAAGCAAAGACGACCCCAAACTAGTCATTGATCAAAGCAAATCAATAAAAGCAGACATTGAATCTTTAAGAGAAGATTTTAAAGATATAGATCAAGAGTGGAGTAAAAAGAGCCTCCAGATCCCGAACATCCCTGATTCGAGCCTCCCTGAAGGTGATGCCTCCGCGAATAAACTCTTAAAAGAAGTTGGCAAAAAACCTAAATTTAATTTCCCCGCCAAAGATCATATCCAGCTAGCCAATAGTTTAGATATAATTGATTTTAAGCGGGCTACCAAGATTACCGGTTCTAATTTTGTTTGTTTTAAAGGCCTCGGTTCTAAATTGGTGCGGGCCTTAATTAATTTTATGCTTGATTTACATACCGAAAAAAATGGCTATCAAGAAATTTGGCCGCCAAAAATTGTTAATCAAGATTCAATGCAGACAACTGGCCAACTGCCAAATTTAAGAGACGATATGTATAAATTAGAAGATACAGATTTCTTCTTAATCCCTACTGCTGAGGTTCCCGTTACCAACCTTCATTCTCAGGAAGTATTAGCGGAGGAAGAATTACCAATTTCTTACGCTGCTTATACGCCTTGCTATCGCAAAGAAGCCGGCTCCTACGGCAAAGATACCAAGGGTCTGATGCGGGTTCATGAGTTTGATAAGGTGGAATTAGTGAAGATAACAAAACCAGAAAATTCAGATAAGGCGCTGGAACAAATACTGGCGAATGCTTGCCAAGTTCTGGATTTACTTAGATTACCTTATCGGATATTACTATTAGCAACTGCTGATATTAGCTTTGCTTCAATTAAGTGTTATGACATTGAGCTTTATGCATCCGGTCTCGATAAGTGGCTTGAGGTTTCCAGTTGTTCTAATTTTGCCAGTTTTCAGGCTCAGCGCGGCAATATTAAGTATAAAAATTCTAAAACCAACAACAAAGAATATGTGCATACCTTAAATGGTTCCGGTGTTGCTTTAGCCCGGTTAATTGTGGCTATTTTAGAAAATTATCAACAACAGGATGGTTCCGTAATCATCCCCAAAGCTTTGAGGTCCTATCTTGGTGGAAGAAAGAGAATTAAAAAATAATTACGTCTTTACCTTAGTTAAATTTGTTCTTTTTCTGGTAATTTTTTGCTTTTTAGCAGAATTTATCCGTTACTTCATTCAAGAAGTCTACAGCGTAAAAAACTTACATTTTAATACAATCGTTGCCGCCTTAATTTCGGTTTTTGCCTTTTATATCTTTTTAGCTGACCTAAATGGATTATATAAAAAAATTCAGAAGTTCTTCTTCCGTTCTAAGTTTTTCTCCTGTTTGTTCCCCTCGCTGTTAATTATTTTTGCCGTAAGTTATTTTTTTATCCCGAAAATATTTAACAGATCATTTGATAAAAATCTTTTTGTTTTCTTCGGAGCAGCCTCTTTGCTCATCCACCTGATTTATATCGCGCGTGAAAATAGAGGTAAGTCTTTTAATGCCTTAGTTAATTATTTTTTTATTTTTAGCATTCTTGTGGTCCTCGATTTAATTTTATTTGGTTTTTATTTAAAAATTAGTTTTAATTTTGAACTAGGTAAAGTTTTGCTTTCCGGCGTGCAAGAAGGCACAGAGTTGATCAGCGATATTTTTGTTAAGGGCTTTAAATAATATGGAGAGGTGGCAGAGCCTGGTTGAATGCGGCGGTCTTGAAAACCGTTGTGGGGTTAAACCCACCGGGGGTTCGAATCCCTCCCTCTCCGTTAAAAATTGTAAAAATTTTTAACGGAGAAGTCTCACCCGCCTCATCAAAATTATATAAAATTTTGATGGGCGAGGTGGACTCTCCGATGGTTCATCTCTTCAATATGTATTACATTTACATTCTGCTCAACGAGACAAAAACTAGAACATATATTGGTGTAGCTGAGGATGTTAATAAACGTTTAGCAATGCATAACGCCGGTAGAGTTAAATCTTCAAGTCCGTATCGTCCTTACAAGGTAATTCATAAAGAGTCATTTGAGACATTGAAAGAAGCTCGCCAGAAAGAAAAATTCTATAAATCGACCACAGGTCGAAGGCGATTGAAAAAAATGATTTCCACAAATAAACCATCCCGAATATTATCTTGACGGCATTCTATTTAATAAATAGGGACAGACACCTATTTATCTAGTGCTGTGGGTTGGCTGAGAATAAATAGGGACAGACACCTATTTATCTAGTGCTGGAGAATAAATAGGGACAGACACCTATTTATCTAGTGCTGTGGGTTGGCTGAGAATTGGTGCAAAACAAATATAGAATAACTGCATATTTGTTTCATAACTCTTTGGCTGTTAACACTTTATCAAAAGCGTCTGGATTGCTAAGGGGGTGAGAGCAATGAAAAAATTTTTTATAATAGTGGGGATAGTTGTGTTTTTCTTTGGCGGGATTTTGCTTTCTAAGAATTTAATTATTAAGTCGATAGCGACAAAAGCTGCCTCAAGAACTATTGGAGCGCCGGTGAGTATCGACAATCTTTCCTTAAATATTTTTACCTCAATTGTAGATATATCCGGATTAAAAATTTATAATCCCAGCGGTTTCCCAGAAGGCATCATGGTGTCTTTTCCTAAAATAAAAGCTATCTATGATTTTGGCAGTTTCCTTAAACGGAAGCCACACTTATTGCTTGTAGAGGTTGAATTGAAAGAGATGGTGATTACCACAAATAAAGAAGGCAAGCTCGCTGTAGATTCATTAAAAATTGCGCAAGAATCAGAGGGCGAACCGCCGACTCCGGTAAAAATAGATCTTTTTAATTTAAGTATTGGTAGAATTGTCAGAAAGGACTATACGGCGGGGCCCACGCCAAGAATAAGAGTCCATAATATAGATAAGCAGATGAGCTACAAAGGAATTCCTACTGCACGGCAATTAATTTTTCTGGTACTTATTGAACCGATGAAATCAGCCGCCATAGAAAGTGCTGCTATTTACGGGGTTTCTCTGGCAACAGGTTTTACAGCTGTACCAATTGTGGTAGCAACAAAAATTATCGGAAAAGATCATGTCCAAAATGTCGTTGATCTTAATTTTAAAGATACGTATAAGGTAAGTTTTAAAGTGATGGAAGAACTGGGGCAGATTACTAAGGACGACCCTTCCGACGGAGCGATTAGAGCCACTATCGATGGAGCCAGAGTAGCAATTGCGCTTAGAAAGATTAGCGATGATAAAACTGAGATAACTATTTCTGCGCGTAGATTTATGCTTCCTCGGATGGAAATTGCCGCAGGAGTTTTGTATCAGATAGTTGATAAAATGTAATTGAGAGGGATTATATGAAAAAAAGAATTTGTTTTATTGCAGGGTGTTTGGTTTTTTTATTTTTTTTAGTTTCTTGTGCTAGTGTTCCTTTGACGGGGAGGAGGCAATTTTCCTTTATCCCACCGAATACAGCCCTTTCGATGAGCTACCAGCAGTATAATCAATTCCTCAAAGAAAATACCTTAAGCGATGATTCAGAGGCAGTACGCAGGGTAAAGAGTGTGGGCGCAAGAATAAAAACAGCTGTAGAAGATTACTTGAGAGAAGAGGGGCTAGCTTATCGCTTGAAAAATTACCACTGGGAATTTAATCTTATTGAAAATGAGAAGGCGAATGCCTGGGCTATGCCGGGGGGAAAGGTTGTAGTTTATACGGGGATACTCCCCATTACCAAAGATAATGACGGGTTGGCAGTAATTATGGCTCACGAAATTGCGCATGTTGTGGCGAGGCACGGGGTGGAAAGAATGAGCCAGGGGTTGGTTGCCAGCTTAGGCGGGCTGGCGTTATCTGCTGCCTTAAAGGATCATCCCGATAGAACAAAACAACTTTGGATGACTGCTTATGGTGTAGGGGCTCAATATGGGGTGCTTTTACCTTATAGCCGCCTGCACGAAAACGAGGCTGATCATCTCGGCCTTATATTTATGGCTAAAGCCGGCTACGACCCCAGAGGAGCGGTATCATTTTGGCAGCGGATGGCCAAGCAAAAAGACAATAAGGTTTTATTTGAATTTTTAAGCACTCATCCTTCCAGTAAGCAAAGAATAGAAAATATTAAAAAGCTAACCCCGGAAGCCCTGGCCTATTATCAATAAAATTAATGTCTTATGGGATAAAAAAGGGATGGCAGGGTCTTTTTTATTGACAGGGTTAAA
>CAZSDJ010000069.1:0-5479 GCA_964605645.1 uncultured Planctomycetia bacterium | reverse complement strand
CCTTAAACATTTTAAGGCCGCTAAAAAACTACCTACTAAAACTTGACACAGTGAACAAGCTTTTTATTTTTGAAAATTTAATTTCAAGTTGTATAATATTAATCTAATTGTTAACATAAAACAGAAAGGACGTATTGATGAATACACCGTCATCTATGAAAAAGCATGTCAATAATAAATAACTCTCCTGTTTGCAAAATATACACATTTTGCATGCTTCCTCCCAATATACGAATTACCTCGAGCAATCTTAACAGCTCTTTAATTATCACTTCTGTTTACTTATAATTACTATTTTGTGAAATATTGACAAACGGTCAATTTTCAGTCATCTATCGGTGCTCTCGAAGAGCATAGTAAATTTCGATTTAAATGAGGGTGTGTCAACCATTGCGTTGGGCCTCTGGGGCCAATGACGTTTGGACCTCATCCCTCTCTCGAGAAAACAGAAAATATGATAATGCGCTTTTCACTGTTTTACTCGATTATACCGTTTGTTACCATTTCTGGTTTAAATTTCACATTATTTTTCCATAGCTGTAAACTTATAGCGGCTATCTTCCTGCTAACCGCATTCCTGGCATTTTTATGATTACTGCCATTTCTTCTCAAATGATCATAATATTTTCTGAAAACACTATTGCTTTTAAGGGCGGAATTTGCAGCCATCTTATATACGCACTTTAAAGTTCTATTTCCCCAAATCTTTTTGTCACCATAATTTTTATCTCCGCTGATTTGTCTGTGACGTACTAATCCGCAGTAACTGAAATATTTGTGTTTGTTTTTAAATCTCCCGGGGTTTATCACTTGTGCTACGATCTTTGCCGCCTGAATATCAGCTATCCCATCTAATGTTTTCAAAACTCTGATTTCCTTGAATTTTTTATTGTATTTTTTTATTTCACATATGTATTCTTTTCTGCTTCGTTCCATCTCTTCAAGTAAACGATACTTTTGCTTGCCCACGAACTGAAGGTCTTTTCGGCTTAAGTCTTTGAGTAAATCTTCATCGTTATACAACTTTGACCCCAAGGGCCTTATGCCATCTTTGCGAAATAATGATTTATATCTGTTCTTTATTTTGATAGCATCATCCACCAATTGCTGATAGCCACTCATAAGAATCCTGAACTTCTCACGGTCTGATCCATTATGATACACAGGTTTTAAAAAATTACCCCGTAATAAATCAGCTAGTTGCCTGGCATCAAGTTTATCTGTCTTGGCTTTCTTGTAGCTTTTATTTTCTACAGGGTTACAAACTAACAATTCACAATCTTCGTTTTTAAACATTTCGTACAATCAACTACTTAATTCACATTCTTCAAATGTTAATTTCTTTTTGCCGGATACGCTGCGTACGTATTCTCTTAACAATCTTCCGTTTGTTGTAATCTTTACAGCATCCAAGACTTTACCGCGCTCATCCAGCACAGAAAAAGAACATGTTGACGAATGGGCATCCAATCCTATATACTTATTCATAGGGCCTCCTTCTAAGGTTAATGGTGTTAGAAAATTTACTTTTCTACATAATACCATTTGATCCTCGAGATCCAAAAACATCTTGGCCATTAAAGGCCTCTTTAGATGTCCTTGGGAGGAAGCCTCTTTTTCATGTTACCATTGCGAGGAGCCCTTGACATCTTTGGTGTCAAGGGCGACGAAGCAATCTCTAAAGCTCAAAAAAAAGGGGGGGGCAGCGACCTTTTTCTTAATAATATGGTATAAGATACTTCGTTGAGTAATAATATTAGGTATAATACACTGCGTCGAGTAATTCGACTCAGTGTCATTAAAAATAAAGGTATTCGCTAAATAATTCATTTTTAATGAGGAGGGAGAATATGGATTTTTGGGAAGTTGTTAAAAAGAGAAGCAGTGTTCGAGAATACAGTGAGCAAAAAATCGAGGCAGAAAAGCTGGAAAAAATTGTTGATGCAGCCCGTCTTGCTCCCACCGCACGTGGCGAAGAGCCTTGGGAGTTTATCGCAGTCAGCGACAAAAAACGTTTGGAAGATTTAGGAGATATTACAGATCATGGTAAATTTTTAAAAGAGGCGGCCGCTGGTATTGTAGTTGTTGCAAAAGATACAAAATATTATCTAGAAGATGGTTCGGCGGCAACAGAAAATATTTTACTTGCCGCTACTTCTTTTGGGATAGGATCTTGCTGGATTGCCGGAGACAAAAAAGATTATGCTGTTGATATTTGCAAATATTTAAATGTACCCAGTGAGTATAAACTCGTCAGTATTATTTCTTTAGGTTATCCTGATTCTGAGCCTAAACCGCACCAAAAAAGATCAGTAAAAGAAGTGTTACATCAAGAAAAATTTTAATTTAGGAGGTAGAATGACGACCTTATTTACGAAAATTATTAAAGGAGAAATTCCGGCTTACAAAATATTGGAAAATGATAAATTCTTAGCTTTCCTAGATATTCGGCCAATTAAACCAGGCCATACTTTAGTTATACCCAAATGTGAAGTTGATTATATTTTTGATTTAGATGATCAGCTGCTTTCTCAGATTTTAGTTTTTTCTAAAAAAGTAGCTAAAATGATTGCCAAAGTCGTTGATTGCAAACGTGTTGGAATAATGGTGGCCGGCTTAGAAGTTCCTCACGCTCATGTTCATTTGGTGCCCATAACTTCTTTAGGTGACCTTAATTTTTCGAATGCAAAAGAAGTTGATCAAAACCAGTTAAGAGAAATGGCAGAAAAAATTAAGGCTAATAGCTAAAATGACCGGCAAAATTAAGAGTAATAAATATTGTAAAGGGTGCCCGGCAATTTGTTGTACGAATTTAGCAATGGAGATCGGAAAACCCGAGAACGCAAAAGAAGTAGAAGACCTAAAGTGGCAGCTTCAATATGATACCGTAAAAGTATATATTCGAAAAAGGCGCTGGTACCAATTAATTGAAGGTAGATGTATGTATTTGTCCGAAGATAATTTTTGCACAATTTATAAAAAGCGTCCCAAGAAATGCCGCCTTCATAATCCTCCTAATTGTGAACGATACGGAAAATATTATGATGCTATGTTAGAACATCCAGAGGACTTAGAAAAATATTTAAGTAGCAAAAAAAAGAGAAAGAGTTAATTATTTGATTCTGGCGGGATTGGATTTTTAAGTTCTTCAAATATTTTCTGAGAAATAAATTCTGACAAGTTATGATTAAGTGAGGATATTTCGATTTTAGTTTTATTTTCATCAACCCCAGTAAAAAATAGAGCAACTTCAGTTGAATAACTCGCTGCCGGAAATATTTCATTATATCCCATCGAAACTATAAAGCCTTTTTTTGGTGATCCCCGATAGAGCAGAGCTTCAAAGCTTTTTATTATTTTTTCCGTTTTCTTGTAACAAGTAACTAAATCTTTTTCGAAGGTTTGGCTATAAACTTTACCTTTAGTTTTAAAAGGCCTCAGGCCAATCCCTGTTAACCTGGCAGTTTCCAGAGGAGAACAACTGGTAAGAAATATAAAAATAATTAAAATTGTAATTAAATATTTCATGACGGTCTAATAGGTTACAGTTGATTTTCCGATATTTACATATATAATATCTTAACTAATGAACTTGTCAATACAATAGTGCAAGCAGGGGTATGAAATTATAAGAATTATGCCGACATTTAATTATACTCTTCTCAGAAAGCCATATCGTAAAACTATTTGTATCGAAGTAACTCCCAAAAATGAAATTATTGTTAAAGCTTCCAAGACTTATCCAGACAAAAAAATTAATCAATTTATTTCGCAAAAATCTAACTGGATTCAAAAACAACTTGATTTTAATCAAAAGATAAGAAAACCTGCTTTGATCAGAAAGTATATTTCGGGAGAGGAGTATCTTTTTTTAGGTAATTATTGCCGTCTTTTTCTGCAAGAGGGAAAACCCGATATTTATATCGACGGCCAAAATTTAAAAGTTTTAGGTTCTAAAAAATATTTAGCTAGGAAGAAATATGTTCAAAATAAATTGAAAGCATGGTATAAGGAGCAAGCTTATAAAAAGATCCTGGAAAGAGTTTATTTTTATGAAAAAGTTTTAGGAGTTAGTGTTTCTGATCTTCGGATTAAATCTTTTAACCGAAGTTGGGGGAATTGTTCCAGCAAAAAACAAGTTAGCTTTAGCCCTTATTTAATAATGGCGCCGATTACAGTTATTGATTATGTAGTGGTACATGAATTAGTGCATATAATTATCCCCGATCATTCAGCCGAATTTTGGAATTTTTTAGCAAACATAATCCCTGACTACAAGCAAAGAAGAAAATGGTTTACTATTTATGAAAATCAACTCTGCTTGTAAGATAGTAAATGGTTAATTAGTGAGCAGGAATAATCTACGAATGTACGAATCTATACCAATTTACGAATTGAAAAACATTTATTCGTATATTCGTAACAGATTCCTGCCTCGCCTTGCTCGGCAAGGCGGGTGTAAATTCGATGATGATAGGGGCTAATCAAGGAGATTGTAATGGATGAAATTTATGTAAGTACTGATATTGAAACTGACGGGCCGGTCCCAGGCTTGTATTCGATGCTCAGTTTTGGTTCGGCAGCTTTTGGCAAAAATAAAGAAATTCTATCAACTTTTAGTGTAAATTTAAAATGTTTACCGAATGCAAAACAAGACCCGGATACTATGAAGTGGTGGAAAACACAAGAGAAAGCTTGGCAAGCCTGCCGCAAAAATTTAGAGAGTCCCAAAAAAGCTATGCTAAAATATCTGCGATGGATAAAAGAATTACCGGGTAAACCGGTATTTTTAGCGTATCCGGCTTCTTTTGATTTTAATTTTATAAGTTGGTATTTGATAAAATTTGTCGGTAAAAATCCTTTTTCTTACCTAGCTTTAGATATTAAAAGTTATGCTACGGCGATATTAAAAAAACCTTTTTATGAAGTAACAAAGAATAGAATGCCAAAGGAATGGTTTGACAAAAATAAACGATCTCATGTCGCCCTAGATGATGCCATCGAACAAGGCTTACTATTTTGTAACATGTTAAATGATAACAGAGATAAGGAGGAAAAATGAGAAAGTGCAAGGTGTGTGGTGTAGTTTTGAGTGGCTTGGCGGGAAAGATAAGAAGATTATTTTTTAAACAGTTTTTAACAGGCAAAGACCAAGATATCTGCAATAAGTGTAAGGAAACTAAAGAAAATGATCAGCCGGAAAAAAAGGTCATTCAGGCAACAGAGAGCGAAGATGAAAAATATCAATGCCCGGTTTGCAAAAGGATGATTCATCAAGCTCATGCCTTAGAACACATTAAAACAGAAGAATACTTGATAAAATTGATATCTAAAGATCATCCAAAATGGGGCAAAGAAGAACCGGTTTGCAAAGAGTGCATAGATTATTATCGGAAACTAGTGGAGGATGCTGAAATATAATCCAACTTAGTGTAAGATTTAGTGAGGTAGTTTTATCCCCTTCAAAGGTAAAAATGGC
>CAZSDJ010000068.1:0-5684 GCA_964605645.1 uncultured Planctomycetia bacterium | reverse complement strand
ATTTCATATAAAAACACCCTCTCCCGTATTAACAGAAGAGGGCCCGTGGCTTTGATTCCATTAGGAATCCTAATTAAAAGATAACATTTAAAAGCTTATCGCTTCAAGCTTTTGGGGATGCTTTGTGGAAACGCTTACAGAACCACAGATTGCACAGATGAATTCTGTAAAATATGAAAGTGATTTGGGCCTCTTGTCTGCCTTGTGTTTTGTGTCTGTTGTGGTAATATTTTTCTTTACAACTAGATTTATGCATTGTATAATTTGGAACCTTTGTGATAAAAAGAGATAAGGAGATCAAATGAAAAGATTAAAAATTGGGATACCGAAAGGAAGCTTGCAGGAAAAAACTATAGATTTATTTGCTAAGGCCGGGTTTAATATTTACACCGGCAGCCGTTCTTATTTTCCTTCAGTTGACGATCCAAAACTAGAGCCGGTATTGGTGAGGGCTCAAGATATGTCCCGTTATGTAGAAGAAGGGATCCTTGATTGCGGGATAACCGGTGAAGATTGGATCTTAGAAAATAATTCCAAGGTGTTGCGGTTGTCCGAATTAATGTATGCAAAAAGAACCTTAAATCCGGTAAGGTGGGTAGTTGCTGTTAGCCAAGATTCTAAAATAAATAGGATAAGCCAATTAAAAGGAAAAAGAATTGCAACAGAGCTAGTTACATATACAAAAAAGTTCTTTAAATCAAAAAAAATTGATGTAGATGTGGAATTTAGCTGGGGGGCAACAGAAGTGAAAGTCAAAAGCGGCCTGGTGGATGCAATAGTTGAATTGACAGAAACCGGCCAATCGTTGCGGGCAAACGGCCTTAAAGAAATTGAAACAATTTGTAAATCGATGACTAAATTTATTGCTAACAAGCAATCTTACAAAAACAAAGATAAGAAAAAAAAGATGAATGATATTTTGTTGTTGTTAAAAGGGGCATTAGAGGCTAGAGATAAGGTCGGCCTGAAGCTGAATGTTAAAGCCAAAGATTTAGATAAGATAATTGCTTTATTGCCGGCTTTAAAAAAACCGACAATTTCTTCATTGACTTTAAAGAATTGGGTTGCTTGTGAAGTGATTTTAGAAGAAAAAGATGTAAGAAAAATTATTCCTCTGCTTAAAGAAAATGGCGCGCAAGGGATAATAGAATATCCTTTAAACAAAGTACTTTATTAGAAATAAGAGGTGAGGTGCAAATATGCCTTGTGGTAGAAAGAAAAAGAAGAAAAAAGTAAAAAGACACTGGTTTAAAAAAAGAAGAAAAAAGCAAAGACATAAAACTAAAAAATAATTTAGATAGATGAGATCTTTTCTAACATTTTTTATTATCTTATCATTTATTATCCCAAATTTTTGTTATGGTTATTCTTCGCGTGAGCCATTATATTCAAGCTACATAAAAGGGGTTTATTTTATGCAGCAAGGCCGGCCGGATTTAGCTGTAAAATATTTAGAAGCGGCAAAAAGGCGGGAGCCCGATTCAATCTATATTCGCCTAAAGATTGCAACAGCTTTGATTCAGGGCGAAAAAATTGATCAAGCTGAAAAGGTGTTACAAGAAGCTAAAGAGATTGATCCGGATAATTTAGATACTTACCTGGCATTAATTTTTATTTATTCTTATCAAAAGCAAGAGCAGAAACTAGAAAAAGAGTATGAAGCTTTTTTAACAAAAGCGCATCAGAAAAAACCAAAGAATATGACAATTTCGTCATATTTGGCGCAATTTTATCTTTACCAAAGAAAACCGGAAGAAGCTATCGTTTTGTATGAGAAAATTTTAGAAAATAAACCAAAAAATTTAGATGCTTTTTTTTGGTTGGGCTATTTATACGATGAAGTTGGCGAAAACCAAAAAGCAAAAAAAATATGGCAGCAAGGCCTTAAAATCAATTCAGCTTATGCGCCAATTTTAAATGCTTTGGGTTACAGTTATGCTGAAGAAGGGGTGAAATTAAATCAAGCTGAAGAAATGATTAAAAAGGCTTTAAAAATAGAGCCAACCAATGGTGCATACTTAGATAGTTTAGGCTGGGTTTATTATAAGAAAGGTAAATTGAAAAAGGCGAAAGAATATATCGAAAAAGCGATCAATCGCACTAAAGATCCGGAAATTTATCAACATTTAGGTGCGATTTATATCGAGTTAGGAGAAGTCGAACAGGGGTTGGAAATTTACAAAGAAGGTTCAGAGAGGTTTCCCGATGATGAAAAATTAAAAAAGGAATTAGAAAAATATGAAAAAGAGAACAAAGAGAATAAAGAATAAAGCTAATCTTATGCGTCGAGCTATAATTGAGATGTTGGCTGAGGCAGGCAGCGGCCACCCTGGCGGTTCTCTGTCAGCTACTGACATAATAGCCTGTCTTTATTTTGACGTAATGAAGTACAATCCTCAAAAGCCAGACTGGAGCAAAAGAGACCGATTCCATCTTTCTAAAGGCCATTGTTGTCCGGCCCTCTATGCGGCCTTAGCTTTATCGGGTTATTTTTCGACTAAAGAGTTTAAGACATTACGAAAAATTGGTTCAATGCTTCAGGGCCACCCGGACAGAAGAACTCCCGGTATTGAGGTAGCAAGCGGTTCTTTGGGCCAGGGTTTGTCTATAGCTTTAGGGATGGCTTTAGCCGGGAGGCTGGATAAAAAAGATTACCGGGTATATTGTTTAATGGGAGATGGCGAAATTCAGGAAGGAAATATCTGGGAGGCGGCGATGGCAGCTTCTCATTTTAGAGCTGACAATCTGTGCGGGATTATTGACTTTAACGGTTTCCAAATTGACGGACGCACAGAAGAAATAATGAATTTAGAACCCCTGGTTAATAAGTGGGAATCTTTTGGCTGGCATGTTATCCAGTGCGACGGCCATAACATCGAAGAATTGCTTTATGCTTTCGGCCAGGCAGCTTCAATAAAAATGAAGCCCACTGTTATTATCGCCAGGACTGTAAAGGGGAAAGGAGTCTCTTTTATGGAACACGTAGTTGATTTTCACGGTAGAGCTCCGGTAGCCAAAGAAAGAGAGATAGCGCTAGAAGAATTAGCAGATATAGAAAAGGATGAGAAAAAGTTATAAAATTTTAAGAAGGTGGTTTTAGATGGAAAAGCTCTATGCGAGAGATATCTATGGTAAAACTTTAATTGAGTTGGGGAAAAAAGATCCTGACGTGGTGGTGGTTGATGCAGACTTATCCGGCTCAACTCGGACAGCTCGTTTCGGCAAAGAGTTTCCCGATAGATTTTTTAACTTTGGTGTAGCGGAACAGAATATGATGGCAACTGCTGCCGGATTAGCTCGTTGTGGAAAAATTGTTTTTGCTTCTACTTTTGCAATGTTTGCTACAGCCCGAGCAGTTGATCAGGTAAGAAATACAATTTGTTATAATAATTTAAATGTAAAAATTGTGGCTACTCACGGCGGGATTACAGTTGGTGAAGATGGTGCTTCGCATCAAGCTATAGAAGATATTAATCTTTTCCGGGCTATCCCTAATATGAAAATTATTGTGCCTGCGGATGCACCTGAAGCTAAGGAGGCAATATTAACTGCCTACAAAACAGCAGGGCCGTTTTATATTCGTTTGGGCCGTTCTAAAGTGCTTACTATTGAAGGTAAAAAAAAGTTTGCTTTAAGTAAAGGCTATCTGCTGAAGAAAGGAAAAGATCTGGTTATAATTTCTTGTGGGATCATGGTCAATGAATCTCTGGAGGCAGCTAAAATATTGGAGAAAAAAGGGATATCTGTAAGTGTGGCTAATTTAGCTACAATTCAGCCGCCGGATAAAGAATTTATAATCAATCTTGCCAAAACACACAAAAAGGTAGTTGTTTGTGAAGAACATCAAATTATCGGCGGCCTTTATTCGACAGTTGCGGAGATACTAATTAACAACTGTCCGGTTCAGACAAAAAACATTGGCTTAAAAAATGTTTTCGGCCAATCAGGCTCACCCGCTGAGTTATTAAAATACTATGGACTCACAGCTGATAGTATCGCAAAAAAATGCGAAAAATTCCTTAGGCAGTAAGATAAAACTGCTCAGCCCTGCCAAAATAAATTTATATTTAAATATAGTTGGTAAATATCCCGGTGGTTACCTTCGTATTGAAAGTATAGTTGAAAGGATATCTTTATCGGATATAATTTCGATTGAAATTAAACCGAATCCGACTATTGGGATTAAGTGCAGCAGGAAAAATTTAGAGGGAAAAGAAAATTTATGTTATAAAGCTGCAAAATTAATGAAAAAAGAATTTAATTTTCCTTTCGGATTAGATATTTATTTACAAAAAAATATACCGGTTGGTTCAGGTTTAGGCAGTGGTTCTTCCAATGCAGCGTTTACAATTCTCGGCATCAAACAACTGCTTTCTTTAAAAATTTCAAAACAAAAATTATATCAAATCGGCAAACAGTTAGGCAGTGATGTAAATTTTTTCTTAGCTAATTCTAAATTTGCTTATGTATCGGGCAGAGGCCAAATAGTAAAACCTTTAGTTAGCAAAATGAAATTAAATCATTTTATAATTTGGCCTAAAATTTTTGTCTCGACCAAAGCGGTATATAAAAATAGCAAAGTGAAATTGACAAGGTTTTTTAGTAATGTTAATATAATGGAGTATTCTTTAAAAAAATTAGATGATGCTTTATTGGAAAAAGGTGTTTATAATTGTTTAGAAAAAAGTGCTTTTAATCTTTATCCGGAACTGGCGAAAATTAAAAGTACTTTAAATAAAGAAAATATATTTTCGGTGATGTCCGGCAGCGGAAGTGCTTTTTTTACAATGGGGATAAAGAATAGCCGAAAAATAAAAAAATTTTTGTCAAACAATTGGGAAGTGCACAGGGTTGAAACATTCTAAAAGGAGGTCAAATGAAGCCACTCTTGACAATCGAGTTATTTAAGAGAGCATATCTGTCAAGAGTATTGCTGAATTTGATCCTTGACATTTTGCCAGCGCACTAATCGCAGGGCAAAAAGTCAAGGGTTTAATTCGACTAAATTTTTTTTCTGCTTTTTTTTGACCTCGAAAAAACATAAGTCTCATTAAAGGAGGTAGTTTCATGGAAATTACAGAAGTAAGAATTTCCCTCAGAGAGCATGAAGGCAGGCGTTTAAAATCATATGCTACTGTTACTTTTGATAACTCATTTGTAGTGCGAAATATTAAAATTATTGAAGGTAATAACGGCCTTTTTGTGGCGATGCCGGCCCGCAAAGTGAAACAATTTTGCCCGCGTTGCGGCAAAAAAGTGGAAATGGGCAGTAAATTTTGCAATAATTGTGGAGCTCAAATCCCTCCTCCCAAAGAACAAGATCAGGATCGTCAATCAATACATCAAGATTTAGCTCATCCGATCAATCAGCAATTTAGGGATTATTTACAAAGTAAGGTTTTAGATGCATATCACCAAAAAAAGAATGCGGTAGAACAAGAACAGCCGGAACAAGCAGAAAAGCAGAAAGTACAGGAACCGGAAACATCATTTGCGACAGAAAACCCGGTTGAAAATGAATCTAAAAAAGAAGGATCAAAAGAATCATCTGAATAGTTTGTGGGTAGCAATACTTCAAACCTATTAGCCATAAGCTATAAGCAAATCTGCCCGGTAGTGTAATGGTAACACATCAGCTTTTGGAGCTGACCTTCCTGGTTCGAGCCCAGGCCGGGCAATACTTT
>CAZSDJ010000067.1:0-5798 GCA_964605645.1 uncultured Planctomycetia bacterium | reverse complement strand
GAAAACGGCTTACAGCATATAGCGGGTAATTACAGATTTCTCCGTCGTGTTTAAAATTACGCGCTGTCGCAATCGAAAGCACAGAGTCCCGGTATAATCGGCCATAAATCTTTAAGCTTTTCTTACGCTTTCCGGTGCCGGCTTTTACCTCAAGCGGATAAATTTTATCCTCATATAAAACAATGAAATCAACCTCAGCTGTTGCCTTACTAGCCCAATAATAGAGGTCCTTGAATCCGGAAGCTATTAACTCCTGAGCGGCAAAATTCTCTGTATAAGCTCCATTATACTCAAAAAATAAAGCATTGCCCTCAATAATAGATTTAGAAGACAGCTTTAGCATCGCCCCCAGCAGCCCTACATCCAACAAAAACAATTTAAAGATATTTTCTTTCCTATACCCGCCAAGCGGTAATTTAGGCACTTCTATCTGGTATGACTTATAAACTAAACCAGAGCTTTCAAGCCAGGTAATTATATTATTATACTCTCTTGCCCGGGCATATTTTGAAATTTCGGAATATTTAAACTTCTTATTTTCTTTTGCCAACTGAACCGGTATCGCCTGCCAGATATCAACAAGTTTAACAGCTTCCGGTTTACCGGTATGTTTGCTGAAATCATCCAAATATCCCTGCAATATATCCTTATGAACTTCCCGGACTTTTTTTAAATCTTTGTCCGCATTATAACGTTTTATGGCTTCCGGCATACCTCCCACATAAAAATATAATTTCAAATTTTCTATTAATTCCTGATGAAAAATATCATCAATCGGTTTAAGTTCCGAAACACTTTCAAGTAGGCCTCTCAGTTTCTCTTTACCCAGCCCGCTTAAAAATTCTCCAAAAGAGAACGGATATAAATCAAGAAAACTTACCTTACCGACCGGAAACGAAGAGGATGCCCCAATCTGAATTCCCAGCAAGGAGCCGGCTGATACTATATAGTATTTTTGGCTTAATTCACTAAAATATTTGAGGGAAGTTAATGTCCGAGGCGACTCCTGAATTTCATCAAAAAAAATAAGAGTTTTATCCGGTTTTATATTTTTTTCGCTATAAATTGATAATTTTTCCAACACTTTTTTAGGATTGAGGCTATTGGCAAAAATGCCTTTTAAGGCCGGTTCTTCTTCAAAATTAAAGTAGGCTACAGATTCAAACTCCTTTTGGCCAAACTCTCTTAAAACATAAGTTTTTCCTGTCTGACGAGCCCCTTTTAAAATGAGAGGCTTGCGCAAAGAATCATCTTTCCATTGTATCAACTGTTTATAAATATCCCTTTTCATATCTTAATTCTCCCAAAAACGTGTAAAAAAGTCAAGAAGATACTTAGAAAAACGTGTAAATCTTATCAAATAAACCCTATTTTTTGTGTAAAACTCCCAACGCCCCCATACTTATACCGCACCCTTCGAATTAAGTATTGTGTCCCCCGAATATATGGATTCCTTACTGGTTTTACAAAGGTTTGATGCTCTCCTAATATATTGTAATTTTTATCAACAAGCACAGCGCCAATTTCTATAATTTCATTTTCACCTTTATTGGAAGAAGTACACTAACATGTTGCTTCTAAGTCAATTATAATATACATTTTCATATTCTTTATCCAGGACAGGTACGATTAAATTACCAAAGGGGACGTTTCCCTCATTTACTAAATATCCAACTCAATCCGCAAAGCTTGAGCAACTTCATCCATTACAGATTCAGGAAGTTTGCCGATTTTTTGGCCTAATTCATCTTGCTTAATTGTAAAAATAGAATCCGCTTGAAATTTGGTAGGTTTAGAAAAGTTTAAACTTTCAGTTACCACCTCTACAGGATAAACCTTCTCGATATTCTTGGTAGTTCCAGGTATGACTACTACATCCTCACTGTAACGATTACCCAAATCGTTAGAAATTACCAGTAAAGGCCGAATCTTCTTTTTGCCGGGGCCCCAAAAAACTTCTCCCCGTTTTGGAAAGTTCATAGCCTCTTTAATACCTTCCTTTGAGCTTTGCGTAGTTTAGGATACTGCTCTTCCTTTTGCTGATAATATTCCTTAAGTTGTTCCTTCTGGAGTTTCTTCAAACCAGCTCTTATTACACCGGATATAGAGCCAAGTTTCTTTTCCATCGCCTCTACAAAGCGATCTTCTTCTTCTGATAAATAAATAGTATGCCTGGACATATCATTACCTCCTACTTTAATGTAATACAAATATAACATACATATATTTCTCTGTCAAGTTAAATATAACAATAAATAGGGGTAGACACCTATTTTCAGGCCCTCTTACCTAACCCGCTATGGAATTATTGCAAGGACTTTCTACCAATATATTGTACTTTTTGCAACCACTAAACCGCCAATAGCTTGTATCCTGCCATAATGCTGTCGCAGGCCATTTGTACTACATTGTCGTAATTACCATAATCGGCCTTGCCTAAAGCCGTATAATAGTTATACCTCTCTTCTATTCTTACTACAGCCGGAGCAAAACCTTGGCTGAGGAGCTGAGTGGCCATGATCAGCCTTCCTACTCGGCCGTTTCCGTCAAAGAAAGGGTGTATCTCTTCAAATTCATACCTAAAGAAATTGTCAAGGGGCGCGTTGGCGGTATAGTTTGAAAGATGTGCTTACCACACTCCGGAAACGAAATTTCTTCGCACTGGTATGATTTTTGCCTAATTAGATAATTGCCAGGCCGGAAAAACCAGCTAAAAATCTCCTCCCAGCCTTCGGGCTCGTCGATTTTTTTAACGCTGTTTTTTCCTAAAAATCATAGAGCGCTCAAAAATTTGTTTCTTTCGTTTGCCAACATCACTTGTGAATATACATTTATTGTTGAGTAATATTGTTAGATATCATAATCAATATGCTAAAATTCTATTTTCTTAACCTCAAGAACTTTACAAATTGTATACAAAGTAACTAAAGTAATATTCGCCTTACCTTCCTCAATCCTTGAAATATCAGGTTGTTTCATCCCCACCTGTAAGGCTAAATCTTTTTGGCTATAACCTTTATCAATCCGTGCCTTTTTTAAAGTTTTACCCACTTTTACTAATACCGATGGGGCTGTACCGGAAGGGTTTTTGACTGATAAACCTTTTTCTTCTAAAAGCTGTTCATAGATTGTCTGCCACCAATCTATAAAAGTTGATTCGGGAGAAACCTTACGCCAATATTTTTTAAGTTTTGGCCAAAAATTAATAAAATCTTCCCTTTTTACCAAAGAAAATAATTCTTTGGGATTCTGGCAACGAGAAAGAAAGGTAACCATATACATATTAAATTTAGGATGGTTTGGGTCCTTAAAGATTTTTTCTATATTTTCTAAAGCTTTTTGATTTAAATCCCAGAAATATTTCGCATATTCTTTTTTCATTTTAACTGTCCGGATATGAATTCTTTTATTTGATCTTCCAAATAAATAATAACTTTTTTTGAATCAATCTTTTTATCATATATATCAAGATCGAGCAAAGCCAGCTTGAATTCTCTGCGGGGAAAACTACGATACCAATGAATTAAACCTCGCTGAAAATTTGCAGGGACATCTTTTAAGAATTCAGATAATGGTTTTACTTTTTTCGAAAGCATATATAAGTCAAATGTATCTCTTACTTTTCTCCGGCCGGAAAACATTTGTCTGCCTATTTGATCAGATTCTAAACTTAATCCAGAAATAGCTATAATTTTTCGCAAATAAATATCCTCTGCGCTGTAAACTTTAACTCCTTCTATTTCTTTTATATTCGGTTTATTTAAAAATACATCTTGGACAAAATCAATTTTTAGAGGCCGGTTAGTTCCTTCAACTTTAACTATGTAAAACCTTACCTTGGCTCGGCCTGCTGCACTAAATTCATTTTCTAAAGTAATTTTAGATTTGAAATGCTTTTGGGCAGAATTAATTATTTTTTCTATTTCTTCTAACTTATAGACGGAAGAAAAAAAGTCCAGGTCTAGAGAAAATCTATGATTAAGATAATAAAGTTCTAAAGCTGTACCTCCGGCTAAGGCAAAAGAAGTTTTTACCTCAGAAAATGCTTTAAGAAACTTATTTTGTGCTTTTCTTATGTGGTTATCCATAGCTTATATCCTATATTCAATATAGAGTATAACCTATATAAACAGAATTGTCAAGTACTTCCCTAAAATCAAAAATGAAGTTTAATTCCGGATAAGGCTTTGTAATCTTTGCCTTTTTGGGATAATTTGGTGAAAAATTCTATATCTTTGTTATTGAAGAGTTTTTTTTGGTAATTAACTCTTATCCCCAGTGGCTTGCCCTTGCTATCCAGTAAGCTAAAGGTTATTTTATCTTTTTTTGATAAATTAACTTTGGCGGAGAAACTGTATCTTTTTAGCCGGCCTCTGCCGTAATCCACTTCAAAAAATAAGCCTAATTGGCGGCTGAATTTCCAGCTGCCGTATAAGCTAATTGTTTTTTCTTTTCGTTTCTTACCAAGCCCAATCCCTACCCTATACTTAATAGCGCCTTTTTTGGGATAGACATTTGGAGTCTGAAGATGGACTCTAAAGTCAAATTGAGATTTGCCAACTTTTTTTAGGCGGTAGCAGATTTTATTTTTATTGGACAGCTGCCAAAAGCCGTCAAACTGGATAGATTGCTCTATCTTCTTTTTGGTTACAAGGGAAGTTTTCTCATAAATATAGGTTATTTTGTTGTTTTTATTAATTTCCCAGATATTTTTAAAACGTAAGGCATCCGGTTCTTCTTTTTTCTTAACTTCAAAGGTGAGCCGGTTAAATTTATCGGCCTGCCAGCGGCCCCTTAAGGTAATTAAGTGCTTTTGGCTTAAAGGAGAAAGGCTGGATTTTTTAATTTGAAAAGATAGGTAGTCTGCGTTTATATCTTGAATTTTTCCGTAAAGAGTGAGAGTGGACTTGGGGTAATTTTTAGTTTTTTCAGTTTTTAAAATTAGGTTATGGTTTTTATCAAGCTGCCAGGTACCGGTGAATTTAATTTTGGCGGGTAAGTCATATTCCTTCCGCCACTTAGCAGGCTGGTCTAATACATAGATTAGATTGTTATTTTTGTCTGTTATGAATAAGCCTTTCATATCAATACTTCAGGAACGAAATTTCTTCGCGCTGGTATGATTTTTTCTCAAAAATTTGTTTCTTTCGCTTCCTAATATTCAAGCAAACATCACCTTAACTACTTGCCGTTTTCATCCTCAGGGAGGTTGGCTGAGGGGTACCAGATGATGCCGGCGCCGACTGTTGTATTGGTTAATTCATCAATGATTATAAAAGAACCTGTTTTGTGGTTTCTGGCGTAGGGGTCAAAAAATATTGGTTTTTGAGCTTTGATGATTACCCGGCCAATATCGTTTAAACCTAATTGTTTTCCCTCTTCTCGGTGTAGAGTATTTATATTTATTTTATAGCGTAATTCTTTTAAAATTACAGGGACCGTATTGGTAGTATGCTTAATTAGATACCCGCCGCCTTCCTCCATTTCCTCCTCGGCCATCCAACAAACCTCGGCCTCAAACTCATCTCTGATTTCGGGGATATTTCTCTGCCGAACTAACATATTGCCGCGGCTGATATCTATTTCATCTTCTAAGGTCAACACTACAGATTGCGGCGTAAAAGCCTTATCCAGTTTGCCGTCATAAGTTTCAATTGTTTTTACTCTGCTCTTTTTTCCGGAAGGAAGTACTGCGATATCATCTCCTGTTTTTATTACTCCTGATTCAATCCTTCCTGCATAACCTCTGAAATCAAGGTTGGGGCGAAGCACGGTTTGGACGGGAAAACGAAAATCTA
>CAZSDJ010000066.1:0-6450 GCA_964605645.1 uncultured Planctomycetia bacterium | reverse complement strand
AGCCATTTTTACCTTTGAAGGGGATAAAACTACCTCACTAAATCTTACACTAAGCTTTGATAATTTGCTGATATTAAGGTAAACTACATTCAAACAAGGAGAGTAGCGTGAAACAAAGATTAAAAAAAGTTGCAGTAGATGCAGCTAAACAAGCAGGCGAAATTCATAAAAAGTATTTTGAAGGAGATACTCAAACAAAAGAAAAAAGCTCTTCCTTTGATTTAATTACAATTGCTGACACCGAAGCGGAAAAAAGAATAGTGGAGTTAATAAAGAACAGTTTTCCCAACCATAATATCTTAGCCGAAGAAGGAGAGTATCAAAAAACTGATTCTGAGTATTGTTGGGTGATAGATCCGCTGGATGGGACTAATAATTTTTCTTTTGGGATTCCTTTGTTTTGTGTATCAATTGCATTGGTAAAAGAAGATAAAATAATTTTAGGTGTTATTTATGATGCGATGCGCGATGAGCTTTTTTTGGCAGAACGCGATAAAGGCGCTTACCTAAATAATAGAAGAATCAAAGTATCAGATGTAAATAGGCTGGATAAGTCTTTATTAATTACTGGTTTCTATTATGACCGCGGCAAAGATATGGAGAGTACTTTAGAAGCAATAAAATTATTTTTTCAAAAAAGAGTTGTAGGAATTCGGCGCTTGGGAGCAGCAGCACTTGATTTATGTTATATTGCTTCAGGGCGAGCTACTGGCTTCTGGGAATTTAAACTTAGCCCTTGGGATTTTGCGGCGGGAAAGTTGCTGATAGAGGAGGCTGGCGGAAGGGTTACGGGAAAAAGCGGCCAAGAGGTAAAATTAGAAAGTTCTTATATTGTTGCCTCCAACGGGAAAATCCATAATCAAATTATTGAAGTTATAAATAATATTAAAGATGGCAAAGATTGATAAGAAAAAACTAGCATTAATTCATATTGTCAAAAAAGAACTTGATTTAGAAGATAGTCAATACCGGGCAATTTTAAAGAAAGCAACGGGGGTAGGAAGCGCAAAAGATTTAGACCGGCAAGGTTTTCGCAAGTTGATGAATTATTTTGTAAGGAGCCGCCACTGGCAGCCGCAACCGAACGGGATGACTGTTCGCCAAAGAATATTTATTAAGATGCTTTCTAAAAAATTAGATTGGAGCAAAGAGCATTTAAATAATTTTATTCATAAATATTACCAAGAAAATGATCTTGATAAACTTAGTAAGGACAAGGCAAGTAAATTGATAGAAGCATTAAAGCAGATTCAAAAACATATCCCATAAAAAAAAGATTGCTAAAATTGGTTTACTAAAATATAATTTAACAATAATGAAGACAAAAGATTTCTATTCTAAGTATTCTGGAGATGAACTTTGGCGCATTAAAGAAAGTGAATTTAAAAAAAATTTGCAAAATGTCCGCGAGAGTCAATTTAGCTTAGGTAATGGTTTGATTGGGTCTCGCGGCGTCTTGGAAGAAAAACCAAAAGATTCACAACCAGGTACTTATCTAGCCGGCCTTTACGATAGCTTAACCGCACAAGTTGCCGAGTTAGTAAACTTGCCCAACCCTTTTTATTTCAAATTTATCGCATTTGGCCAAAAAGTTGGAATCACGGCAATGGACGTGGCCTCTCATGAAAGAATTTTAAATACAGAAAACGGCACCTTAAGCCGCCATACTGTTTATTCAGATAATAAAAAACGCTGCTACGATTATCAATCAATTCGTTTTCTTTCGATGGATAATAAAAATATAGGAGCTATACAGATTATATTAACTCCTCTCGATTCAGACTTAGAGTTAGAACTTCAAACCGGCATAGACATATCTGTTTATAATTCCGGGGTTGCAACCGAAGGCCGGAAGCGCCATTTTGCAGTTTCTGAATTGAGTAAAGACGAAAAATCGGAAACCTTGGTTGTTGAAACATTTGAAAAACATTTAAATGTTATCTATCATAGTGGATTTTATTATAAAATTGGAGCAAAAAAAAGGGTATATGGAGAAGATAACGTTTTGCGGATAAATCTAAAGAAAAACCAAAGAGCTGTATTTACAAAGATTTTTTATATCTCACCTTTTTTACAAAAAGAAAATTTAGCTAAATATAAAATTAAATCAAAAAAGGTTTTCTCTAAAATTCTAAAGAGTAATTTTAAAACTTTAATTAATAAACACATGCAGGCTTGGAAGAATCTCTGGGATCAATCTGATATATTAATTGAAGGGACTGCTGATATTCAAAAAAATGTAAGATTTAATATTTATCATCTTTTAATCTGTGCTCATTCTGACCAAGGAGTATCGAGCATTGGGGCTCGAACCTTAAGCGGCGAAGGCTACAGAGGGCACGTGTTTTGGGATGCGGAAATTTTTCTTCTTCCCTTTTATGCATATCAATTTCCGGAAGTAGCCAAGAATATGCTGCTTTACCGGTACAGAAGAATCGAACAGGCAAGGGCCTTAGCTAAGGAAAAAGGTTATGCGGGAGTACTTTTTCCCTGGGAATCAGCTGGCGGGGGCAAAGAAGAAACCCCAAGCTGGGCAAAAAATCTTGACGGAACAATTATTAAAATAAAAACAGCTGCATTTGAACAACATATAGTTTCAGATATAGCTTATGCTTGTTATAACTATTTTCAGATTAGTGCAGATAAAGATTTTATGGAAGATTATGGATATGAGATTATTTTTGAATCGGCGCGATTTTGGGTATCGCGGGCCACAAAAGGTAAAAGAGGAAAAATTAATATATTAAATATTATGGGCCCGGATGAGTTTCATGAGAAGGTAAACAACAATATCTATACCAATCTGATGGCAAAATGGAATCTTACAACTGCTCAAAGTTTGTACCGGCAGCTAAAAAAAAGTAAAAAAATTTATAATCGGCTTAAAACAAAGTTAAAGTTAACCGATAAAGAAGCAAAACAATGGCTGGATACGGCTTTAGGGATTACAATTAAGGTAAAAAGAAACAAAGTAATTGAACAGTTTGATAATTTTTTCAAGAAAAAATATATAGAGATTGTTAATTTTGATGAAAATAATATTCCGCTTCTTCCGGAAGGGGTGAAAGTATCTGATTATAATAAAACTCAATTTGTAAAACAAGCCGATGTTGTCATGGCATTATATTTGCTTGGCGATAATTTTGATTACAAGACTAAAGAAAGTAATTTTTGGTTTTATCTGCGCAGAACCCTTCATAAGTCATCTTTGAGCGCTGCCGTACATGCAATTATGGCAGCTGAAATTGGTGCGCTTAGTAAGGCTTATCAATTTTTTAATGTAGCATTGCGTGCTGATATTAGTGATTTGCACGGCAACACCCATGAAGGCATACATGCGGCTTCGTTAGGAGGGGTCTGGCAGTGTATTATTTACGGCTTTGCAGGGGTAAAAATCCAGAAAAATACTCTTTCGGTATCGCCTTACATGCCGCTTACTTGGCAATCTATAAAATTCAATTTATTTTTTAAGGGATTACGCTGGGAGTTTCAAGTAAGAAAAAAAGAAGTAAAAGTTAAAGTAAATGCTAAGACAAAAAATAAATTAAAAATTATAGTTTTTGGTAAGACTCGCATTATTGAAACTAATAAAAGTTATAACTTTAAAGCGAAAAAACAAATTAAGAAGATTTCACTCTCGGAAAAATATTATTAAATAAGACACTTCGCCGAGTAATTCGGCTTAAGTGTCATTAAAAATAAAGGTATTCGCTAAATAATTTCATTTTTAATGAGGAGGGGGCATGGCTAAAAGAAAATATAATATTGCACATCTACACTGGGGTTTTCCTCCGATAATTGGGGGAGTAGAAACACATTTAGCCATAATTTTACCTTTTATGGCCGGGCGGGGGCACAAGGTAAGTTTGTTGACAGCAAGCGCCGAAGGCTATAAAGGCAGAGAGAAATTTAAAGGTGTCGATATCGTTAGAGAGCCGGTAATGGACCTGAATTGGTTGACAAGAAGAGGGTTGGAAGGCATTGAAAAAGAAGTTACCCGTGTATTTACAAAGTTTATTGACAGTTACAAGCCCGATGTCTTGCATACTCACAATATGCATTATTTTAGTAAGCAGCATATTACTATCTTAGAAAGAATAGCTCAAAAAAAAGGGATACCTTTGCTGCTTACGGCCCATAATATTTGGGATGATTTATTGTGCTGGGAATTATCTACCGCTATTAAATGGAGTCATATTATTGCTGTAAGCCATTTTATTGAAAAAGAATTAATCGGATTAGGCTGTAACCACAGGAATTTAACTACAGTTCATCACGGTATTGACGAGAGAATGTTTCGGCCTACGCTTAAAGCCAGTCGAGTTTATAATAAATACCCTAAACTGCGGCAAAGGCCGGTTTTTTTTCACCCGGCCAGGATGGGTTTAGCCAAAGGTTGCGATGTTGCGATTAAAGCGTTACGGCTGGTTAAAGAACGGATCCCAAATGTAATGCTTGTTTTAGCCGGTACCAAAAATATTATTGATTGGGGCCTCAGCCAGCAAAAAGATATCGCCTATATCATAAAATTAGTCGATAATTTTAAATTGCGGGACAATGTAATCATCGACTCTTATCCTTTAGAATTAATGCCTTATATGTATGCAGCTTCTGATGTCTGCATTTATCCATCCAGCGTCTCTGAACCTTTTGGCTTGACAATGCTGGAAGCGATGGCTTCAGCTAAGCCGATGGTAGTAACCAGAGCAGGGGGGATGCCGGAAATTGTAAGTGACGGGGTTAATGGTTTTGTAGTTCCGGTGAGGGATTTTGAAGAGTTAGCTTCAAGAATTACTACTTTACTTAAAGAAGAATCGTTGCGGGAGCGCCTGGGCAATACCGGCCGGAAAATGGTTGAAGCCCGCTTTTCAAAAAAACATGTTAGCGATCTTCTCTTAAGCCTGTATAAGAAATTTATTTAAATTAATAGAGCGGCTTTAGCTACTTTATCAGATATTTCTTTTCCTGCCAATTTTTCAACTATTGTTAAACTAAATTTTAATGCGGTAGCCGGCCCTTGGCTGGTTATAATATTTTTATCAACTACGACTTCTTGTTTTTTATAAGTGGTTGAATTAGAAAAATCTTTTTCCGTGCCGGGATAGCCGGTAGCAATTTTGTTATCGAGTATTCCCAAGGGAGCAAGTACCAACGCAGGGGAAGCACAAATTGCGGCAATTATTTTTTTTTGATTATTTAGTTGTTTAAGTAAAGCAGTTACCAGGTTTGAATTAGCTAGATTTTCTGCTCCCGGCATCCCGCCCGGTAAGATAACTGCATCATAATCAGATTCAATTTCACTGATTTTTTTATCTGCTTTTATCTTTAGTTGGCGGGAACCTGCAACAATTAAGTCAGCAATACCGGTTATGGTGACTTTGATGCCGGCTCGCCTTAAAATATCAATCGAAGTTACAGCTTCAATTTCTTCAAAACCTTCTGCCAAGAGAATCATTGCCTTTTTAGCCATGGTACCTCCTTTTTAATGAGTAGATGGTTTATAAAATTTTACTAAATTTTTAAACCATAGGGCGTAAGCCCGTCTACGAATTAAACCCTTGACATTTTGCCAGAGCATCAGTCGCAGGGCAAAAAGTCAAGGATCGAATTCAGCTACAGTCCTTGACAAGCAATTTTTCTAGACTGCATGTCTGTCAAGGACTAAGTTTCATTCGATTTGAATTTAATTTTATATCATATATAATGGTCGTCAAGTATAATGAATAAGGAGGTAAAATGTTACAATTTATTATTTCGTTTTTAGTATTACTTAATCCTTTTGCTTTATTTATGTATCTTAATCCAATTGCAAAAGATTTAAATCGAAAGAATTTTTTGAGGGTATTGCTTAAAGCTGCAGGGTTATCTTTAGTAATTTTTTTAGCTGCTGCTCTTTTTGGAAAATTTATATTTGAAAATTTTTTGTTTATTAATTTTTCTTCTTTTAAGATATTTGGGGGAATAGTAATAACTACCTATGCTTTAATTTTTATAATTCAAGGTAGGAAATCTTTTTTTATTTTAAAAGAAAGCTTAGATGATTTGGCAGCTGAAATTGCATTGCCGTTTATGGTCGGGGCAGCAACTATTTCATTGTGTATTATTATTGGTAATAGATTAGGGGCTGTAACAGCTGCGGGGATTATAACTATAACCATGATTATTCATATCAGTCTGGTATTCTTATTAACTGCTTTAAAATACACTTTATTTAAAAAAAGATTAAGGATTGCGTTTGATAAAATTATGGGGATGTTTCTGCGCCTTAATGGGTTTATCGTGGGAGCAATTGGGATGAATTTAATTGTATCTGGGGCAAGGGAGTTTTTCTCTATTTCGGTATAATTTATCTTAGCTTAATTTAAAATTTGTAATTTGTTATTTGTAATTTGTTCATTTCATATAAAAACACCCTCTCCCGTATTAACAGAAGAGGGCCCGTGGCTTTGA
>CAZSDJ010000065.1:0-6908 GCA_964605645.1 uncultured Planctomycetia bacterium | reverse complement strand
TAGCCAGGCCTGATCCTGCTTTTGCTAAAAGATAATCAGCATGTCCATGGTATGAGCCTTCAAATTTTATAATCTTATTTTTTTTTGTATAAGCTCTTGCCACCCTAATAGCCGACATTACAGCTTCTGTGCCGGAATTTACTAGCCTTATTTTATCAATAGAATCGAAAGCTTTAATTATCACTTCTGCTAATTTTATCTCAAGTTCCGTGGATATGCCAAAGCCAGTCCCTTTATTTAAAACTTCTTTAATTTTTTTTATTACTTGGGGGGTAACTGTGTCCTAAAATTAAAGCCCCCCAACTCAGGCAATAATCAATATAGCTTTTATTATTATAATCAAAAATATTAGCTCTTTTTCCACCCTTTACAAATAAAGGATAACCTCCTACTGCGCTGTGGCTCCGTATCGGGCTATTTACTCCCCCGGGAATTAATTTAGAAGCTTTTCTAAATAGTTGATAATTTATATTTTTCTTTGTCATCTTAACCATTTAATTAAATCTTTTACCCAATAACTGATAATAATATCTGCCCCGGCTCTTTTAATTGCGGTAAGTACCTCCAGCGTAAGTTTTTTTTGCTCTTGTTTGCTGCTAACCTTTTTAACCAGGCTATATTCTCCGCTTACATTATAAGCAGCTAAAGGGATATTATACTTTTGTTTTGCTTTAGAGATTATATCCAGATAAGCCAAAGCCGGCTTTATCATCACCATATCTGCCCCTTGTTTAATATCATCTTCTATTTTCTTTAAAGCCCAAATAGAATTTCTGTAATCAAGCTGGTAACTGCTTCTGTCGCCAAATTGAGGAGCTGAATTTAAAGCGTCTCTAAATGGCCCGTAAAAGGAGGAGGCGAATTTGGCAGAATAGGCCAGTATTTTTGTATTGTTATACCCTTCTTTATCTAATTTTTTGCGTATGGCTGCCACCTGGCCTGCGGCCATAGCAGAAGGAGCCACAAAGTCAGCGCCGGCTTCGGCATGAGATAAAGCAATTTTGGCAAGCTGCTTAACTGTCCTTTTGTTATCAATAACCGCCCGGGAATTATCTTTCCTTTCTTTTAGTATTCCACAATGGCCTGACTCAGTATAACCACAAAGGCAGACATCAGTTATTACTGTTATCTTTTTACATTCTTTCTTAATTGCGCGAATTGCATTCTGCACGACTCCCTTTTTATAATAAGCATTATCTCCGGTTTCAGTTTTATTTTTAGTTATTCCAAATAGAAGTATTTTTTTTACGCTTTTTAACTTTGTTAAATCTTTAAGAAGTTCATCTATTGAAAATCTATAAACCCCCGGCATAGATTTAATCTCTTCCTTACCGGCTTTGGGCATCACAAAATAAGGTAAAATAAAATCATCCAGATTTAATCCGGTTAAATGATTCATTTTATAAATCCTTGCCTTTGAGCTTCCTTTTTAGTAACATCGCCAATGCATTTAACTTTTATTTCTTTAGGAATTTTTTTGTATCTTTTTTTAAAACTGCGTATGCCGGATGGACTGGTAAAAAAAATCTGCCCGAAACTTTTCCAGTTTATTTCCGGTAACTTTTTAGCCATTGTATTATTATAAGCTGCCGCCTCTTCTACCACTGCTCCCATTTTTCTTAAATTTTTTGTTAACCCTTTATCCGATATGTTGGAATGAGGTAAAAATATCTTTTTATTTTTAATTTTTAATTTAGCAAAAGCTTTAATTAAGCCAGCCGATGATTCTTGTTTAGGAACAAGGTCTGCCCTAATTCCAAATTCTTGTAATTTATTTTTGGTTGAACCTCCGATAGCTGCAATCTTTGCCCCCGCTAAATCTCTTACATCTTTTTTAATTTTTTCTAATCTTTGGAAAAAATATTTAACTCCGTAGCGGCTGGTAAAAGTAATCCAGTCAAAATCTTTAATTTTTTCTAAATAACTGTCAAATTTTGCATAATTTTCTAATGGTTTAATCTCGATTAAAGGAAGATGAAAAAAGTTATCGCCTAGAAAGAATCTTTTTTTTGATAACCCGGTAAATAATATTTTCTTATTTTTCTTCCGGTTAAACTTTTTATAAAAGCTACAAACTTCTCCGACAATCACTATCGCCGGCGGTTTTAATTTATTTTTCTTGGCTTCTTTAGCAATTTTTCCTAAAGAACTAACTATAATTCTCTGATTGGTGGTTGATATATCTTGAATTGCTAGTGCTTTAGTATTTTTGTCTCTACCCCATTTCATAATTTCTTGAACTGTTTGTTTTAGATTTCCTGCCCCCATATATAAAACTATAGTCGGTACTTTAGAATTAGTTTTCCAATCAATATTTTTTTTATTTTGCCCTTGATGCCCGGTTACAAAAACTACATTGGAAGAAATTCCCCTTTCAGTCAAAGGAATTTTTAAAGCCGCGGCCGCAGCAGAAGCAGCTGTAATGCCCGGAATAAGCTCAAAATCAATATCATTTCTACCCAAAGCGTCAAGTTCTTCAGAAATTCTGCTAAATAAAGCAAGGTCGCCATTTTTTAACCTTACCACTCTTTTGCCTTCTTTTACTTTTTTAATTATTAAATCATTGATTTTACCTTGTTCGGGACGCATCCCTTTTGAATACTTTCCTTTTTTAGCAAGTTTTCCTGCAGATACAAGCTCAGCTTTATCATTTATATATTGTAAAATATTGCCTTCAGAAAGATAATCATAAATAACTGTATCAGAAGAAGCTAAAACTTTCGCTCCTCGAACTGAAATTAGGTCAGCTTCGCCTGGCCCTGCGCCGACAAAATATACTTTGTATTTTTTGATTTCATTTTTTTTCAATGATCACTCTCCAATAATTATCAATTTTCTCTTGTTGGATAATTTTGTGCCCTTCCGACTTAACAGAAGCCGGCACATTCTCAATTGGTTCTCCCGGGTCTAATAAAACTTCCAAAACCTCTCCTTTGTTTAACTTCGACAATTCAATTTTTGTTTTTACAAAATTCATCGGGCAAGCCACGCCCCGCAAGTCACTGGATAGATTTGCCTTTTGCTTGTTTTCATATTGACCAATCTTAAAATTAAAAGATTTGTCCATGCTTTCATATAAAAATTTAACTCTATCGGCTAAGCTAAATACTTTCTCTTGATTTTCAACCAGATATTGATAATCTTTTATTTGGGCTGATTTGATTACCGGCTTAAAGCTTTCATCAACAAGGCCGCTTTCAATAAAGTGCTTTCGGAAATTATCATAGACTTCCTCCCCCGATTTAGGCTCAACCCCTCTGGTTATAAGCAGCATCCTGGCTGAATAAAATATAAGTTCAGAAATTAATTTTTCTTTCTCGGCTTGATTTTCTCTTTTAAGTTTATTCCGAGTGTTTTTGATATTAGTTAAATCTACCTCAATTAAGTCAAACAATCCGGCCGAACATTCCCCCATGCCTCTTCCGGCTAGGGAGAAAACTTCTTCTGCTCCCCAGTCAAAATAATAATTTTTATCTTCTTCAAAAGAAGGAATGTCTTTATATTTTTGAAAAGTTTTTCTCAGCTGTTCTTCTCCTCCGTCATTAATATAATCCTTAAAATTAGAATACTGTTTAGCCTTTTCTAAATATTTTCTCAAAAATTCTACTGTTGCTTCAGGTAAGTCTTTGGCATTAATATCAGTAATTACTCTTGCGTACTGACTCCCATTTTCTTTTATAGTTGCTCCGGCAACTACATTATAAGCAGGATACAATCTTCCTTCCTTTCTTAATGCCTTGCCAAAAAAACCAAGGTCAGCAGTTTGATGTTGTCCGCAGGAATTAGGGCAGCCGGATATATTTAGTTTAAAATCGTCCAAAGCATCCAAGTCTAAGCCGCTTTTTAACAAATTACTCATAGTTGCTCGAGCTAATCCTCGAGATAAACATATCCCTAATTTACAAGTAGAAGCACCGGCACAACTTATAAGACGATCATAGATAACTGACCGATTAAAATTAGATTGAATGTCTTTTAAAAAATTAAACATATTGGGCAAGTATTCTTTGGGGATATTTCTAATTAAAAAATTTTGTTCTTTGGTAAGTCTTATGGTGTTTTGACCGAAATTAGCAAGAAACTCAGCTATTTTTTTTGCCTTTTTATTTTCAATAAAACCTAACTCAATCCCTAAGAGAATAGAATAAAGATTCTTTTGCTTCTGCAGCTTTGCAAAACGTTTAAACCAAAACTGATAACTTTGCTGATCGTTAGGCTCTTTGGGAGAAACTTTAATATTAACAGATTCATTTAAAATTGGTTCAACTAAAAGAGGAGAATAGTTTTTCTCTAACACTTCTTTATATTCTTTCTCGAATTTATTCCTAAATTCATCCTCGCCTAAAGATTGCCAAAGAAAACGCAAACGAGCTGCATGTTTATTTTTCCGATTTCCGTATTTCCAAAAAAGGCTCTTAACTGCCCGCGTTACTGCATAAACCTGGCCTTGCTCAACAAAATCAAACAAAACCTTTGCCAATTGAGCTTTTGACCCAAAACCGCCGGCCACATAAACTTTGAAACCTTTTTTATTATTTTTTACTTTCGCAATAAAACCTAAATCAGCTATAGTAGCAAAACCCCTGTCCTTGGAGGATCCGGAGAAAGCTATTTTTAGTTTCCGCGGCAAAGTCCAAGAATCTTCTTCGGCGATAAGCCTGGTGGTCAAGGCTACCGCATAAGGAGTTACGTCGAAAACTTCATCTTCGGCAATGCCTGCTTCTTCATCTATTATCAAATTCCTTATAGTATTTCCGCCTCCGCCACGAGAAGCCAGGCCTATTTTTTTTAGCTGCCTCATGACACCGGCCAAATCATCTAATTTTAGGTAGTGAAGCTGGATTTCCTGCCGGGTAGTTATATGCTTTTTATTACTTGCATATTTATCAGCAATTTGAGCAACTTCCTTTAGTTGATTCAGTTTAATAACCCCGCCGGTACACCTTATTCGCATCATAAAAGTACCTTCTTCTCTCTGGCCATAAATTCCAAATGGAACCCGATAACCTTTTAATTCCTTCGCAGAAATCCCACCTGCTTTATGTTTTTTTATCAAATTATCTAAACGATCAATTTCTTGTTCTAAATTTGAAGGTAGTTGATAACTTCTCATTTTACTATTTCCATTTTTTCTCTTTTTACTTCTTTATTCTTTATTCGAAAACTTTGGATATCAGGTTTTTTTTCGGCTAAAGACACTATCACATAACTTAAATTAGGGTCGTAAGCTAACTCTATATCTTCTTGCGAAGGCCTGGCCGGAGTAATCGGATGGCTGTGATAAACTGCAGAAATATCGCACCCCTCTTCTCTAGCCTGTCTTAAAACTTCAAATTGCTCTTTAGGATCAAAAGAAAAATGTTCTCTGGCTTTATCAACATTGGTTAATTCAAAACTTTTTACTACGATCTCATTTTTTTCTGCCAGATAACCGCAGGCTTCAACCGGTGCTTCTTGCCTGGCATGTTGAACAATTCTATCTATAATCTCCCTTTTGATCTTCATCAATTTTTTTCCTTTTTTAAGTCACACGCTGGCTGCTTTTCATCAATCAGTTTTTTTATCGAAGGCTTATTTCCACAAAGAGGACAGTCCGGATTCTTTTTTATATTTATTGTTCTAAAATCCATATCCAAAGCATTAAAAGTTAATATTCTATCTGTTAGCAATTTGCCTTTTCCAATTATGAATTTTAAAACCTCTGCTGCCTGAATTGTACCAAGCATCCCGGCAATTGCGCCTAAGACACCGGCTTGTGCGCAACTGGGAATCATCCCTGCCGGTGGCATTTCTTTAAATATACAGCGATAACAAGCTTTGCCGGGCAGATAAGTTAAAGTTTGCCCCTCAAACCTCAATATCCCCCCGTGGGAAAAAGGTCTTTTGGCAAAAAAACAAGCATCATTTATCAAAAATTTAGCGGCAAAATTATCGGTCCCGTCAATTATAAAATCATAATCTTTTATTATGCCTAAAATATTATCAGCCGAAAGTTTTAAATTGTGTAAAACTATTTTTACTTCCGGATTGATAGCTTTTATCTTCTCCTTGGCTGATTCTGTTTTTTTTCTTTCTAAATCTGCTGTAGTATGAATGATTTGTCTTTGCAAGTTTGATAAATCCACCTTATCAAAATCTACAATACCGATTTTGCCAACTCCGGCTGCAGCCAAATAAAGAGCTGCCGGTGAACCCAAGCCGCCGGCCCCAACTATTAACACTTTACCTTGATTTATTTTTTGCTGGCCTTGCGGCCCTACATCAGCTAATATAATATGACGGCTGTACCTTTCTAATTGTTCTTGGTTAAAATCCATTCATCTTCCTCCCAAACTCTGTTGTATATCTTTTATCAAATCTTCTCCATCTTCAATGCCCACCGCCAATCTAATCATAGTTTCAGTTATTCCCATCTCTCTTTTAACTTCTTTTGAATATTCAGAAAATATGGTTGAGGCCGGGTGTAAAACCAGAGTTCTATTATCTTGTAAATTTGTAGCCCTTCTTATTAATTTTAACTTATCCATAAATTTAAAACATTTCTCTTTTGATCCCAATTCAAAAGTAAGAATACTTCCAAATTTTTCGTTAAATTGCTTTTTGGCCAGTTGATAATAGGGTGAATCTTTAAGGCCCGGGTAATTGACTGATTTAATATTTTTTTGCTCATTTAAGAACTTGGCAACCTCTAAAGAATTACTGCAGGATTTATCAATCCGCAAAGCTAAAGTCTCTAATCCCAATAATTGCAAGAATGCGCTTTGAGCTGAAAGGCAAGCCCCGATATTTCGGTAAACTTGCTGCCTCAGGCGTGCCATTAACGCAAAAGGGCCGTACTTTTTTGCATCCTTTGACAACTTATTATTATTTTTCCAATTATAAGTTCCATTATCGATTATCAACCCGCC
>CAZSDJ010000064.1:0-7294 GCA_964605645.1 uncultured Planctomycetia bacterium | reverse complement strand
AGTCCTAGGTCGTTTTAAATATTTAATAAATCCACCAATTAAACGCTTAGTTTCTTTACACTTATTATATATTTTATGAAAATCATCGTTATTAATGTATTTTTGTTCTAATGCCACATATAAATGAGATTGAACTTCAGATGCAGAACGTCTTGAATAATTAAGAAATCTTATAAATTCTATATCAGATTGAGAATCAAAACCTTCAGCGATATTAGCCATAATTGAGACTGAAGCTTTTTGTATTTGATCTCTTAGGCCAAAATCTTTAGAAAAATCTAATTTCTTGCAAATTTCATAAACTAGATTAGTTAATTCTTTTGCTTCTTGCCAACTTTGTATATCTTCAAATTTATCTATTTTCATATTTTTTTGACTTAGGACATAGGACTATAGACTTAGGACTATTTTCTAGCGGCCAATTCCGATATATGAAAAGCCTAACTTCGCTAATTTGTTTTTATCAAATATATTGCGGCCATCTGCTAGGAGAGGATAATGCATTTGTTTTTTTAACTTTTTTAAATCTAAGTTTTTAAATTGCTCCCATTCAGTTAAAACACATAAACAGTCAGCCCCTTTGGCAGCTAAATAAGAATTTTTCGAAAATTTTATTTTACTTGATTTTTTTAATATTTTTTTTGCTTCATCCATACTCTGCGGGTCATAAAGCACTACAGCCGCCCCAGCATCAACTAATTGATTGATTACTGAAACCGCAGGCGCAAAACGCATATCATCTGTATCCGGTTTAAAAGAAAGCCCTAAAATAGCTATTTTTTTGTTTTTTAGAATCCAAAGGTGTTCTTTAATTTTTTCTACTAAATAATTGGGTTGTTTTTGATTTATATTTCTTACTTCTTTTAAAAAATTAAAATCATAACCTAATTTTTTAGAAATATAGATAAAAGCTTCTAAATCTTTGGGGAAACAAAATCCGCCAAAACCAACGCCGGCATTTAAAAAACTTCTCCCGATTCTTTTATCTAAGCCCATGGCAGCTGCCACACTTTCTACATCAGCGCCGGCTTTATCACAAATTTGTGCGACAGCATTAATAAAAGAAATTTTAGTTGCCAAAAATGAATTGGATGCGTGTTTAATAATTTCTGCCGCGGCAATATCAGTTACAATAACTTTTGCCTTTAGGCCGCGGTAAATATCTTTTAATATTTTCTCGGCTCGTTTTGATTCTACACCCAGTACTATTCGGTCGGGATAAAAAAAGTCATAGATAGCTTTACCTTCCCGCAAAAATTCCGGGTTTGAGGCTACATCAAAAGGTTTACTATTTTTTTTGTAACGATTTATAACTTCTTTTACCTTTTGTCCGGTTTGGACCGGAACTGTAGATTTTTCAACAATCAACTTATAAGAATTTAAATTCTTGGCAATCGTGCGGGCAACAACTTCAATTGCAGTTAAATCAGCAGACCCATCAACTAAAGGCGGAGTGCCAACAGCAATAAAAATAACTTCTGATTTTTTAACAGCAGCAGCTAAAGCAGTTGAAAAATAAAGTTTATTTTTTTTAATTGTTTTTTGAAGCAACTCTTGCAAATCCGGCTCATAAAAAGTAGGCTTACTTTTGCGAAGCTTTTCTATTTTCTTTTTATCGTTATCTACACAGATTACGCTGTGGCCTAATTTTGCAAAGCAAGCTGCTGCAACCAAGCCAACGTGGCCGGCTCCAACTATACAAATATTATAATATTTATTACTCTTTTTTTTCACCTTACTCTCCTTTTAATATGATGATTTTGCTCCGTCAAAGGTTTGATCAAAACCTACATTTATATCCGGATAAGCTTTAAGGCTAAAGGCTAACCAAAAAGTTAGGTCTTTCCCACCTTCGTCTTGACGGTCTAGATATACACCAATATCCATCCACCAACAGTGAAGGTCAACTCTTAGGGCATATTGCTGCCTTTCAAAGTCTCCGGTTGAATACTCATAACGGATATAATTCTTAAATTGTAATTTCGGTGTCAAGTTATAAGTTAGTCCCAACGTGCCTTGTGAGCTGTCAGATTTTAGGTAACGATGGCCCACAGATACCGAATACTTTGATTCTTGCTCAATGCCATTTTCATATTCAACCGGAACTTTTTGACTGCTCTTAAAGGTAAGGTCAGCATTAACTTCTGTAAAGGCATCTCTCTCAAATTCATATTTTGCATCTGAATTTAAAGATATGTTTTCTGTGGGATAAATTTCTAAATCAGTTGTTACATTGTCGAAATAACTCCCCTTTCCTTCTTCATTTATTCTGTACTCAAGGGCAGGTGAAAAATAAAGAAAATCCCAAATTCTTTCTTCGTTTTTAGCCTGCAGCTTATTCTTGAAACGAAAAATAATATTTTCTTTGCGTTGTATATCATCTTCCTCATCAAACTGAAACAAGTTATTATTAGATACCGTGGGGTCATGAATGTAATTATATTCAACTTCCGGAGTTATAATGTGGCGGAAGGTATTAACATCTTGGCCGAAAAAATACCAACTGCCCGGAAAAATTTTATAAAGTTTAGTATTTAAAGTTATGCCAAAAGCCGGAGCCGCTCGAAAGATATCATCTTTGCCAAATCTATTTTGAGAATAATACGCGGTATAGGCCCCCACGTAAGGGTTTAGAGAAAGCCAGCCGAATTTATCTTGATAGCTTAATATGTTTTCCGAATAAACGCGAAAAGCATCGTTAGTTTCACCTACATCTTTTGTTGTATCGCGTAGATTGCCTAATTTATCAATAGACTCAAAATAAAATTTAGTCTGGCCTAAACGTTGCTTGTAAAAATTGTATTCTAATTGAGGCAAATATTCAGTTTCACCAAAAAAACGGTTTACTCTTTTTTGGGCGAATAAAGAAAGATTTGAATTATCAAACGAATAAGTAGTTAATAAATAACTTTCCGGCTCCGGTTCTATATCGTATTCTTGTTCAAAAAAATCTTTCATAAAATATTTATCAGAAAATTTATGAAATTCACTCTTTAGCGAAAGCCGGCTGGTAGGCTGCCAATTATAAGAAAACTGAGCTTTATAGCGGTCATCCTCAAAATTATCATCATCCCTTCGGTCGGGATATTCATCAAAAAGTTCAGACCTATTTTCCAGTTTATATAAATCATCGGTAAGCCGGTAATATTTAAATAAGGCTTTTCCGTAATCTTTAGTTTCTGCTTTGTGCATAATACCATAGCCGAGGCCTCTTTTTTCATACCAATCAAATGTAACCTTGCCTCGATTTTGCTGATTTAAATTATAGCGCCAACGGGTCAGCAAATAATAACCCCACTCACTGTTTTTACCCGGGACCACGTCAATAGGAAAAGAATCATCCTTGAGGCTTTGGGCAAAATAAGGAAAATAAAAGACAGGTAACTTGCCGATTTTCAAAATCATATTTTTAGCTACTACCTTGTTGCCGGGATAAACAACTATTTTTTTGGCAATTAACCTATAGTGAGGGTCTTCTAAGTCACAAGTTGTAACATAGCCATCTCCTAATATATACTTATCTTCTCCTTCTTTTTTAACTTGATTCGCTTTTCCTTGTATGGGCGGTTCGCTGATTTCTACCTGTTTTATATTTGCTTCTAAGATATTAAAGTCATAAATTACATCTTGGCCGTAAGCAGTAGTATCGCCTCTTACTATTTTTACATCTCCAATAATGTGAGCTTTATTCGCTTCTGCGTCATAAGTAGCTTTATCGCAGAAAATCTTAACCCCTTTATATTCCATAGTAACATTGCCTTTTGCTACAATTTTACGTTCTTGCTGAAGATAATTAATTTGATCGGCGTTAATTGTAACTGGCAATTGTTGAGTTTGGGCAAAAAGTGGTAAGGTAAAAAAAATGAAAAAAACGGCAGAAAAAAAATATATTGACTTTGTTTTCATATACTCAATTAAAGCTTATTAAATATAGCTTATTTTATCATATAATAAAAAAATAATCTATTTATAAATAAACTTTTTATCTTTCATCCTAACTCTTTTTTTAATTTATCCCAATCAGCTAAAAATCTTTCGATACCAATATCGGTAAGCGGGTGCTTCATCAATTTTTCAATTACTAAAAAAGGAACAGTTGCAATATCAGCCCCAATTCGAGCTGCCTGGATAAAATGAATCGGATGCCTAATGGAAGCAACAATAATTTCAGTAGAAATAGAGAAATTATCATAGATTAATCTAATATCTGAAACTAAATCCATACCTTTAGTTGAGATATCATCAAGCCGGCCCACAAAAGGCGAAACAAATGTCGCCCCAGCTTTAGCCACAAGCAATGCTTGTGATGCGGAAAAACAAAGGGTAAGATTAGTTTTTATCCCTTCTAAAGCTAACTGCTTGGTTGCCGCCAGGCCTTCTGTTGTGCAAGGCACTTTAATTACAATATTTGAAGCTATTTTTGAAAACTGTTTAGCTTCTTTAACCATTCCGTCTTTATCTAAACTGGTAATTTCTGCACTAACCGGCCCCTTTACCACCGCAACGATTTTCTTCAATTGCTCTGTTGGCTCAGCCCCTTCGCGAGATAAAAGTGTGGGATTAGTTGTAACTCCATCTAATACCCCATAAGAATGGGCTTTTTTAATTTCTGCTAAATTTGCAGTATCGATAAATAATTGCATCATGCCTCCTGTATTAGTTATCATCTACTAATTACGAATCTTCTACGAATATACGAATAAGATTCTCATGATTCGTAAATTGGTATAGATTCGTACATTCGTTGATTATTGCTTCTTATCAGTTATTTTTTAATGCCTCTTTGGCTAGCAGGCCGGCGCCGATAATACCTGCATTTTTTAGTTTTGCTTTCTTCAGTTTAAGGCCTTCTAGATTCGGCCACATGGTTTGTTCTTTTATTACCGAAAGCAGATAGGGTTTAAATAATTTATATGCGCCTGCAACCCCTCCGCCCAAAATTATTGCTTGCGGATTAAAAATATTTATCATCCCCGATAAAAATCGGCCCAGATAAAAAGAAAATTCTTTCCATACAGCAATTGCTTCTTTTTCGCCTTTTATTCCCCGTTGATAAATATCTTTTACTTCTTTTACCTTTTTTTTCTTATCTATTAATTTATTATATCTTTTGACGAGATAGCGATTACCAACAAAAGTTTCAATGCAGCCATAATTCCCGCAGCCACAACGATTCTTTTTTGAACTTATCGGCACATGGCCTAATTCTAAAGCACTATTTTTTCTGCGTAAAATTTGTTTATCAAATATAACTGAACTTCCCAGGCCTGTTCCCAGAGTAAGAAAAATTGCTCTACTTAGGCCTTTACCGGCTCCCTGGCGAGCTTCAGCTAAAGCAAAAACATTAGCATCATTATCTACTGCTACCGGCAGTTTAACTTTTTTTTCTAAAGATTTTTTTAAAGGATAATTTTCCCACCCGGAAATATTAGGTAGATAATAAATAAAACCCTTTTCTACATTAATGATCCCGGGAGCTCCAATGCCAATCCCTTTAATTTTATACTTTTTAAAATCCTCCAATAAACTAACTATTTCAGCTAAAAAGAATTTTTTTTCTTTTAATTTATGAGAAGAATATACTTTTTTAGCCAAAATTTTTCCTTTTTCATTAATAACCCCGGCTTTTATATACGTTCCGCCCCAATCAATACCCAGATATGTATTCATAGCCATTATTTTTTTTGTTTATTATATTTTATAATATTAAAAGTTTATAATAGTATATCTTAGTAGCTTCTTTTTTCAACCATTATTCCCCTTTTAACCAACTCAAAAAGGGGACGTTTCCCTTGTTTATAAATTTTTGGCTATCAGTAGGTTACAAACTGACGTTTTCTGGATGATTCTTCTTTCAAATCAAATTTCACACAACATAGTTAAGCCGGAAAATGATGTTTTGTAACTCCTTGTTTTGCAGTCGGTTACAACAGAGAGAAACGTCCCCTTTTTACACAAAATCAAATCTAATCGGGGCGAGCGGATTTGAACCGCTGACTTCTTGATCCCGAACCAAGTGCTCTGCCAAGCTGAGCCACGCCCCGAAAAAATAAATAAAATTATCTATAGTATTTGTATATAACCCGCAAGTAAGCCATTATTTTGCGATATAATTCAGCCTTACTTAAGACAATATGCACAGTGCCATAATCAGAACGGCGTGAACGTGTCGGAGTATTATAGCTTTGTTTAACCTGCGGTTTTTGAAACTGACTTAAAGGAATATTCAGTTCCTTGGACCAATAATGCTTAACTTTTTTGAAATCAATATCAGGATATATAAATATACGGATCTTTATTTGATCTTTGCACACTTTACAAACATCTATGAGAAATTTAATAAATATCCTTAAGATTGCTGGCTCAGAGTTTGTTAGTTCAATTGGCTGGCTCGGACCTCCCCAAACTTTTCTCCCTTCACCAGCATAAAGCATTAAGCCTGCAATCCATAAATCTCGCTTAGTTAATGGAATTATTTCGGATTTACATTGATTATACAATGCTTTGTCTCTATTAGCAATATTACAAAGGCGAGTTCTTCGACTACGTTCTCGGCCTAACCGCTGCTGATTTTCAATATTCTCTAATGCTTTTTTTGATAGTCTTATATCCCGCACCCATCTACTTACAGACCCTTTAGATACATTCAAAGCTGCAGCAATTTGTTTTATCGAAAATCCCTGCTGCCTCAAACACCGAGCTTCATCAATCTCTTTCAACTTCATATATTTTATTTTATAACGCTATTCTTTTTAATAGATAATCAAATTCCACATTAAACCAGTGGCCTGCTTTTTTAAATTTTAAATTTGTATTGTTATAAGTAAATGGGATAACATCTAAAGTAAATGATGTTGGTAGAATTTTTTTAACTGTTAAAGAAATGCCGTCTAAAGCAACTGAACCTTTTTCCACTATTTTATTTTTATCTTTTTTTGATAAATTAATTTCAAACTCCCAATAACCTTTCTTGTTAATAATTTTTTTTATTTTTAATACTGAATCAACATGGCCCAATACAAAGTGGCCTCCCAATTGATCTCCGACCTTTAAGGCCGGTTCTAAATTAATTGGTTCTTTATTTTTAAAAAATTTGAGAGTAGTGTCAGACAAGGTTGAAGCTGCTACATCAAAAATAAGTTTTGATTTATCTTTTCCAACTACAGTAAGACAAGCCCCGTCTATAGCAATACTGTCTGATACCTTTGTCTCTTTATAGACTAGCTGGGAAGTTATCTCCAACCGAAAAACTTTACCTCTATTTATAAGTTTTGCAACTGATCCAACTTCTTTT
>CAZSDJ010000063.1:0-7657 GCA_964605645.1 uncultured Planctomycetia bacterium | reverse complement strand
CCTTAAACATTTTAAGGCCGCTAAAAAACTACCTACTAAAACTTGACACAGTGATTTTTATACTAACTGTAGAGAAAATTAAAAAATTTGATATAATAGAATAAAGTAATTTTTAAATTTATGAAAAAGAATAAAAAAATTCTATTTTTCTTCGCCTCTTATTTTTCTATAATTACTTTTTCTGCAATAGCCATGTCCCCCATCCCTTATCAATTTGAACGAGAAAAAAAACACTACATAGCAAAACAAATATCTCATGATAACAAACTATTCTTAAAAAAGCTGTCTAAAGCTTTTGAATATTTTGCTGATATCAACAAAGAAACCTTGAAAATAATAAAAGCCACTTTCCCCAAAGGAACAAAAAATCCCAAAAAAATATTAAAACATATTTCTTATTTTACTAATTCAGCTATAAACGCCATTGAGGGAAAAAAGGGATTTTTTACTAATGATAAAAAATTTATCGGCTACTTTTTCACTCACGAAATAGAGCTTAAAAAAGAACTGGATCAATTACGAAAAAAATATAAACGGATTAAAAATATTGATCTTATATTAGGTTCTGATCCAAAAAGTAAAACTTATGCAGAAGGAGCTTATCATTATTATCAACTTCGGATAAAGTACATAGTTTCTTCAAAGGAAAAAAGTCCAGTTCAAGACAACGTTGCAAAAAGTATTAATCTATTTAATAAATTTTCAAATCTAGACTTACAATACCATCTTAAAAACACCAAAAAAGAATTAAAAAATTATAGTCAAGAACTAAAAGAAATAATCACAATTATAGAAAATGATATTATCGAACCAATGAAAGTTTCTAATAGCACTTGGGCCACAAAATTAATAATTGAAATAATGAGCTTATCTGTACAACAATTAAAGCTTAATCTTGAATTTTCAAAATCAACCTTAGAACGGCTTGACAAAATTTCTGATCCTAAAGAAGCTAACACCCCTGATTTAAAAGTCACTTCCATTGAATTTAAATTACCTGAGAATCCGGGATTAAATTCTATTATAACTATCACGGCTGAAATCAAAAATATAGGTGATATCAAATCTTTTGGTTCAAAAGCATTGATTGTTTTACCCAGCGGGACAAAAAACGCAAGATCTGTCCCTAAATTAGAAGCTGGAACAACCTATACTCTAAAATGGAAGTATAAATTAAGAAAAAAAGGAAGGAATAAATTCATAATTAAAGCAAATTATAAATACCTACCTTGGGAAGCTAATACTTCAAATAACATTACCAGTCGCACCTTAATTGTAAATTAAAATCCAATTTCTTCCAATTTTTCTCAAAATAATTAAATTTATTTTTTAGTTAGTTTCAATTCTCAATATTTTAATTGTAAGGGACTTACCTATAAATATAAACATTTATTATGAGGAAATTAAACTCAAAGCTTCTTGGCGAGTCTTTTGATTCTCCCGAAATACTCCTCGTACCACTGAAGTTACAGTTTTTGCCCCGGGTTTTTTTGCTCCGCGCATAGTCATGCAGAGATGTTCAGCTTCCACTACCACCATAACCCCTTTTGGTTTTAATTTTTTCATGATGATATCAGCAACTTCGGTAGTTAGTCTTTCCTGGACTTGTAATTTTTTCGCAAGAGTATCCACGACTCTAGCAATTTTACTTAAACCGGTTATCCGTTTATCCGGGATATAGGCCACATGGGCTTTCCCGATAAACGGTATAATGTGATGCTCACAAACAGAATAAATTGGTATATCCTTTACTAAAATTATCTCATCATGTGTTTGTTCTAAAATAACTTCCAATTCTTTGCTTGCATCTTTAAATTGCCCCGCTAAAATTTCTTCGTACATTTCAGCCACCCGTTTTGGAGTAGAAGCTAAATCTTTTTTTCCTAAATCTGCCCCCAACGCCTCCATAACCAGCCTTATCCCTTTTTCTATTTTCTTCTTATCCATTATTCCCTCCTCGTATAATTTGTTTAGAGTCGAAATAACCAAACATCAAGAAACAAGATACAAACAATTACCAAATTTCAATATCCAATAATCAAAAAATAAATATTTTGTTTGATTATTTGAATTTGGATATTGGTTATTATTTGGTTATTGTTTCTTGTATCTTGATTATTTCGTCCTTGATATTAGTTTGCTATTTTCCAATACAAAAATTACTGAATATATTTTCTAAAATTTCTTCAGAATAAATCTCACCGTTAATTTTGCCAATCGAATCTAGACATTCTTTTAAGGAAAAATTCAAAAAATCAAGGGTATAATCCTTTTTTAAATATTCTTTAGCCTCATAAAGCTTACTCCCTAAAACATCAAGCTCTTTTCGCTGATATTGATTTAAAAATATTAAATCTTTCTTATTAACCCCTTTTCTATAAACAGTATCGTACACTAATTTTTCAAATTTGGCTAAATCTTTATCTTTTAAAGCACTGATTTTAATAAACTTATGATTTTTTTTGGCCTTACAGGTAAGTTTCATTTTTTGTTTTAAATCACGTTTATTAATTACTAAAATTGTATTTTTGTCTTTTGTTTTCTCCAGAAAAAATTTATCATCTTTACTTAATTTTTTTGAACCGTCAAAAAGCAAAATAACTAAATCCGCTTCTTTAAATATTTGATTAGTTTTTTCAATTGCTTTCTTGGTTATAAAATCTTCCGGTTCTAAAATACCTGCTGTATCATAGATTTTAACCGGCACCCCTTTGATATTAATAGTTTCTTCAATGACATCTCTAGTTGTGCCGGCAATTTTACTTACAATCACTCTCTCTTGCCGCAAGAGGCGATTAAAAAGAGTAGATTTGCCCGAATTAGCTTTTCCGCAGATCACACAACGCAACCCTTGCGATAATATTTTTGCTTCTTTTTGCCCGGCCTTAAGTTTATTTACCTCTTTTATCAGTTTATTTATCTTTTGCCTAAATTCTTTCCTGTCGATATCAATATCCTCTTCGGGAAAATTAATTATACTTTCTAATTGAATAAAAAGATTTTTTAATTCTGCTTTTAATTGATTAATTTTTTTTGAGTTTTCCCCTTTTAATTGTTGAGAAGAAAGAGCGGCTGCTGCGGGAGTTTTTGCGTCAATTAATCCTAAAATAGCTTCTGCTTGCACAAGGTCAATTCTTCCTTTGATGAGAGCTCGGTAGCTAAATTCTCCCGGTTGAGCCAATCTCGCTCCCTTTTTTAAAATAAGTTCCAGTATCTGATTTAAGACTACTACCCCGCCATGAGAAGATATTTCCACTACATCTTCAGTAGTATAAGATTGGGGCGCCCGCATAATACTCACCAATACCTCATCAATAGTTTTATTAGACCTAGGACTTTGGACTTTGGACTTAGGACTATCACCAATCCACCCATAATGAAGAGTAAAAGTTTTGGCCTTTTTAATATCTTTTTTATTTTTAGGTATAAATATTTTATTTATGATATTTAAAGATTTTTGGCCGGAAATCTTAATAACTCCTAAAGCCGCTTTAGAAGGCGCTGTTGCTATCGCAACAATAGTATCAGAGATTTTATAATCTTTTAAATTAAATTCGGGCATAATTATTTTTATTTATTGTTTTTTCCTTTAAAAGCTTTTTAGCCTCAGCTACCAAAAAGAAAGAACCACAAATTAAAATTAAAGATTGTTTATCATATAAATCTCCAGCTCTTCTTAAAGCATCTTCTAAATTTGTTGTAACTATTGCTTTTTTCTTAAAAATTTTCTTTAACTGAAAAACATCAAAAACACGCCGGTTATTAAATTGAGTCAAAATAATACTATCGTAACTTATTAAAGAAAGCATTTGATTCGGATTTTTATCGCTTGAACATGAAAATATCAAAATTATTTTTTTACCCGGATAATATCTTTTTAAATTATCAGAAACCGCCCTAGCTGAAGATTGGTTATGGGCAACATCTACTACTGTCAAAGGATCCCCAGATATGGCTTCAAACCTGCCGGCCAACAAACACTGGCTTAAAGCTTGTTTGAATAAAGATTTTTTTATATTTTGTTTCTTTATAGTAAAAATTGAAGCTAAAGCTAGGCCGGCATTTTCTATCTGATAACTACCTTTTGGATGAATTTTTAAGTTTTTTATTTTATTTTTCCCGAACTCAAAATCAAAAGATGTATGATTTTTTCTTATCTTTATATTTGTTGTTTGAAAATCTCTACCTAAGCTAAAAAAAGAAGACTTGTTCTTTTTAGCTGTTTGGCCAATAACTTTAGCTGCTGATTTTTTTTGAAAAGAAGAAATAACCGGCGTTTTTTCTTTGATTATTCCAGCTTTTTCACTAGCTATTTCGGCTAAACTATTACCTAACAAATGAACATGATCATATCCGATGTGAGTGATAACAGAAACTAAAGGATTGATTATATTAGTTGAATCTAGCCTTCCTCCCAAGCCTACTTCAACCACTGCATAATCTATTTTTTTATCTAGAAAATACTGAAATCCAATAAGTGTAATTAATTCAAAATAAGTAGGTTTTTCTTTACTAAAAACCCTTATTTTATCTTTAAACTTGTCTACAATTTCAACTATTGATTTTTTAGAAATTAATTTTTCCTTAAATTTATTATTTACCAATCTTACAATTTTTATTCTTTCCCGAAAACTAAAAAGATGAGGAGAAGTAAATAGCCCTACCTTATAACCTAAAGAAGCTAAAAGATAGGCTGTAAAATGAGCAGTAGAACCTTTTCCCTTCGTCCCCGCGATATGGATAGCTTTTAGGTCTTTATAAGGAATGTCTAAATAGTCAGCTGCTTGATAAACTCTCTTTAACTTTAAAGAATCTTTATAAGAATAAAAAGGATTCTTTTCAAAGTCAAGAAAAGAGTTAAGATAAGAAACTGCTCGGAAATAGCCTTTAACCATAAAAACATACGCTATTAAATTATTATTATCTGTGTAATCTGTAAAACATGTTTTTCACCTGCATTCAGTGTAATCTGTGGTACTAATGACGGAAGTGGCGAATGCCGGTGAAAACCATTGCAATTTTATAACGATCACAAGCTTCAATAACTTCCTTATCTTTGATAGAACCACCCGGTTGGATTATAGCCTTAATGCCGCGTCGATGGGCTAATTTAATAGAATCTGGATGAGGAAAAAATGCATCTGAAGCTAATACTGCTAATTTAGTTGATTTTTTAGCTTTATTGAGAGCTATTTCTACCGCTCCCACACGAGAGGGCTGCCCGCCGCCGATGCCTAAAACACCATTATTCTTTGCAATAACAATTGCATTTGATTTCACATACTTCACAACCTTCCAGGCAAAAATTAGATCTTTTAGTTGTTTTTTAGTCGGTTTCTTTTTGGTAACAACTTCCATTTTATCTTTTCCTAAAGTTATTTTATCTCTCTTCTGGACTAAATAGCCAAAATATGTGCCTTTTATGTCCCGATAATCACTATCTTGGTTTAAATCAGCTTCTAATACCCTCATATTTTTTTTAGCTGAAAAAATCTTTAAAGATTCCTTAGAATAAGAGGGAGCAATGATGCACTCTTTAAACCCGCTTTTTATTATCTGATGAGCTGTATCTTTATCCACCTTACGATTCAAGCCCACAATTCCTCCAAAACTGGATAAAGTATCAGCTTTATAGGCTTTCTTGTAGGCAGATGATAATTTTTTATCTACAGCAGTCCCGCAAATAGAAACATGTTTTATTATTGTTGCTGCCGGTTCTTTAAATTCTTTAATTTGGGCAGCAGCAGTATTAACATCTAGATAATTATTATAAGAAAGAACTTTGCCTTGATGCTGTTTTAATTTTAAATCTTTTGACCTTATTTTTCTATAAAGAGAAGCTTTTTGATGCGGATTTTCACCGTAACGCAAGGAAGCTTTTTCTGACATATTCCAACTGATAGTATCCCGGCCTTTAAAATAATTATAAATGGCATTATCGTATTCTTTAGTAAGGTAGAATGCATCTTCTGCCAATTTTTGGAGAATTTGTTCCGAAATTGCTCCCTGGTTTTTCTTTAATTCTGATACAATTATTTTATATTGCGAAGGAGAACTCACTGAAGCAACATTTTTAAAATTTTTAGCTGCGGCTCGAAGCAGTGAGGGCCCGCCAATATCGATGTATTCAATCATTTGAGACCAAGCTAAGTTTTCTTTCATTTTTTGCGTAAAGGGATAAAGATTTACAACTACCATATCAATCGGCTGAATCCCTAAAGTAGCAATTTCTTCTAAGTGAAGAGGGTGCCTTTTGTTAGCTAAAATCCCGCCAAAAACTTTCGGATGAAGAGTCTTTACTCTGCCTGATAAGATCTCCGGGAAAGCAGTTATTGAAGAAACTTCTTTAACTTTAATCTTGTGCCGGCGAAGCAATAAAGCAGTTTTACCCGTTGAAATTATTTCTATACTTAACTTCTGAAGCTCACGGGCAAAATCAGCTACGCCTCGTTTTTCCCACACACTAATTAATACTTTTCTTACTTTAATCATGTTAAATGAAACCCAGACTTACGAAGTGAATAAAATGAATGCACGTAAGTCTGATGGTTGAATTTAATCCTTGACTTTTTGCCCTGCGATTGGTGCTCTGGCAAAATGTCAAGGGTGTAATTCGACTAGACATTTTTTCTGCACCTTCGATTTGAAAAAATTTAAGTCTCATTACACACTAAATTTTATATAAATTATATCACCATCTAACACCTGATAATCTTTCCCTACAATTTGAACCAGCCCTTTATTTTTGGCTTCGGCCATATTATAAAAATCATCTAAATTTTTACAATTCACCACTTCTGCTCTGATAAACCCTCTCATCAAATCACTATGAATCCTGCCGGCTGCTTCTAAGATTGTACTTTCTTTTTTTAAATCCCAGGCTTTAACTTCTTTTTCCGATGCAGTAAAAAATAAAATTTTATTTGCAGCTTCTACCACTTCTCCAATAAGCTTTTGTAATTGTTGATCTTGAAAGTCTTCTTTTACTACTATTGGTTTTAAGCTGATTAATTGTAAATTTTTTAAAAAATCAAATTTTTCTTTGGCTAGGTTACACCTTGATAATACTTTTTCTTCTTCAAGATAATTTTGGACTTCAGCCAAAATTTCTTTTTCTTTTCCATCCTCTGTTCTCATCATGCGTTGTTCAATTTTTTCTAAATCAATTAACACAAAATCAAGAAGTTTTTCTTTGGCAACAACAATTGCATCGGCCTTTTCTAAATCTTGATCAATGAACTCCACAACATAGGGGCTTTTCTTCTTTGGTGAAAATTTATCCACCAATTTTTGATACTGATTACTTTCATAATTGTATTTTTTAGATATAAGGTCCAGGCCAAAATTAAATATTTTCATCCGACCTTTTCCTTTTCCTGCCTTGCTTTTGCAACAATATCTTGGGTAACGCGCGTAGGAACAACTTCATAATTGGAAAAATTCATTGAATAACTGCCTCTGCCCCCTGTCACAGAACGGAGGTCTGAAGCATATTTAAACATTTCTGCTAAGGGGACTTGTGCTTTTACAACTTCGTTTTTCCCTTTTGGCTCCATCCCTAACACTCTGCCCCGTTTACTATTTATATCGCCTGTAATTTGGCCGGTTAAATCCGAAGGTACTATAATTTCAACATTCATAATCGGTTCCAATAAAA
>CAZSDJ010000062.1:0-7726 GCA_964605645.1 uncultured Planctomycetia bacterium | reverse complement strand
AGCAAAATCCGAGACATCCTAGTTTGAAAACCCATCTGTATGAATCTTTATCTCGAGAAATAGGTGAAAAAACTTTTGAAGCCTATGCTGAACAAAATACTTCTGCCGCTTACAGAATTTTTTTTTATTATGGACCTCAAAGAGAAGAAATTGTTATTATTGCTATAACTCCTCATCCCTAAGGAAAAAATCGTCACAGTTTCAATCTTGACAATACTTTATTAATTACGAGATTGACACGGAAGAAGAAATACGGTATACTTTAGTTGAAGTTTGAAGTCTAAAGTTTAAAGTAAAATGAAAGAAAAAAATAATCTTTTCACTATCGGCCAAATTGCAAAAGAAATAGGGGTTTTACCGTCTCAGGTAAGATACTATACTAATTTAGGATTAATTAAAGAAGAGAAAAGAAGCCGGGGGAAATACCGCCTTTATAGTAAAAAAGCGATAGTGGATTTAGAAAAAATACTAAATTTAAAAAAAGAAGGATATACTCTTTTCCAGATTAAAAAAATGATTTTAAAAGAATCAGATTTAAGTGCGATATTTAGCCAATATCCGATCAAGTTTGCTTATCTCTTTGGTTCAAAAGCCAGAGGCGGAGCCGGCCCTTTGAGCGATGTTGATTTAGCTGTGTTTTTAGATTTGAATCTGGATAAAGATAAGCGGTTCAATATTCGAATTGAATTAATCAGTAAGCTTTCTCAAATATATAAAAAAGAAGTGGATTTAATAGTTTTAAACGATACTTTTAATCTGCTGGCTTATAATATCATTTTTGACGGCGAAGTTATCTATAATATTGATGAAAAGGCAAGAGTTAAGTTTGAGGCAAAAGTGATGAGCCTTTATTTTGACCGGCAATATTATTACAAGCGGCATGCTTTTTCTACTATTGAAAGAATTGCCAAAGAAGGGATATTATGATTGATTATAAAATCATTGCTCCTAAACTGGAGAAATTACAGCAGTATGTCAGTTATCTTAAAAGTTACCAGAAGCATTCTGTACAAGAATTAAAAAAAGATTATACCTTGTGCGGAGCGGTACTTCATTATTTGCAGCTTGCCATTGAATCTAGCCTAGATATTGGAGAGATGTTAATTAGCGGTTTTAAATTAAGAAAACCGGAAGAAGCCCGCCAAATAATTATGATTTTAGCTGAGGCAGGGATAATACCGAACGATTTTGGCCGGCGTTTTGCGCCGGTGGCTGGCCTGTGCAATATTTTGGTGCATGAATATGCGGAAATTGATTTAGCCAGAATTTATAATTATCTTCAGAGAAACTTATCAGATTTTGATCTCTTTGCCAAAAAAGTGGCTCAATTTATACAAGAAAAGCAATAAAAACCAACCACTTCCCACCCCAAGAAAAGGGGTCACACCTATTTTTAAATCCGAGGTCCAAAGTCTGATGTCTGAAGTCTGTAGCGCAGAGGACGTTCTCCGGATGATGAATAATTGTTGACAATTATACTAAATAGGAGTATACTCCAAATAGGTATAACTATTGTGGAGGTAAATCTGAATGAAAAAGGTTAAAAGATTATTAGATATCAAACTTCCTAAAGGCCAGTCAGCGTTTTTATGGGGCCCGAGAAAAACCGGTAAAACAACGTTTTTAAGAACTCATTTTCCCGATAGCTTAGTGTTTGATTTTTTAAAAACTGATCTATTTATAGATATGGCAAAAAATCCGGCTTTGTTAAGAGAGCAGTTATTTGCAAAACCCAAAAGTGCATTAAAGAAACCGGTGATACTTGATGAGGTACAGAAAGTGCCCCAAGTTCTTGATGAAGTGCATTGGCTGATTGAGAATAAAGGGATAAGTTTTATTCTGTGCGGTTCAAGTGCCAGGAAATTAAAAAGAGGGCATGCGAATTTGTTAGGCGGAAGAGCTTGGCGTTATGAAATGTTTCCTTTAGTTACGGCTGAGTTAAAAGACTATAATTTGCTTCATATTTTAAATCAGGGGATGGTCCCTACACATTATTTGCAGAATAAAAATTATCAAAAGTCGCTCCAAGCTTATGTTCAGGATTATTTAAAAGAAGAAATTTTTGTTGAAGGATTGACTCGCAATATTTCAGCATTTTCTAGATTTTTTGAGGCATTAGGTTATTCCCACGGTGAACTCACTAATTATTCCAATATTGCCAGAGATTGTGGGGTTGATTCTAAGACTGTAAAGGAATATTATCAGATACTTGTAGATACTTTACTTGCAGTTAGAATCGAGCCTTTTAAAAAAAGCCAGATTAGACAAGTAATATCTAAAGCTTCTAAATACTACCTTTTTGATGTAGGAGTCGCGGGTTTTTTAACAAAAAGGCATTTGCAAGAGGAGAAAGGCGAAGAGTTTGGTAAAGCTTTCGAACATTTTATACTTATGGAAATAAATGCGTACAGAAGTTATAATTCAAAAACATTCAGCTTAAATTTCTGGAGGACAAAATCAGGATTAGAAGTTGATTTTATCTTGGGCGAGGGAGAAGTTGTAATAGAAGCTAAAGGCGCTCGGAGAGTAGATAAAAATAATTTAAAGGGTTTATTTGCTTTTAGAGAAGAGCATTCTCCCAAAAGAGCTATTGTTGTTTGTAACGAGAAAGAAAAACGGCTCTATAAAGGTATTGAAATAATGCCTTGGCGTGATTTTTTCTGTCAACTATGGAAGGGAAATATTTTATAAGAAGAAATGGGGCCAGCCTCAATTCTTGACAAAGTTGTATAATCAACGTTTCGGATAAGTCTTAATATTGGTTGATAATGGATATTATCCAAAAATGGATAATGGCTATTGACAAGATTGGAGAAATAGCTTAAAATATATCTTATATGAAAGAAGATTTTCTTATTCATAATTTATTTTGGAAGTCAAAGAAGGACTTTGAGCAAAGAGACCCTCATTTTATGCGGCTAGAAGGGGCTCAATTCATTTATAGATCAAAACTGGAAGAAGAGATACCGGTTTTAACTCCCGGGATATATATGTTGACTGGCGGCCGGCAAGTTGGTAAATCTACTTTGCTTAAATTCATTATTCTTAGGCTTATTAAAGAACGTAAAGTTGCGCCGAAGCAGATGTTTTATCTACCTTGTGATACTATTGCTGACTATAACCGGTTGTTATTTGAAATAGAACAGTTTCGTTCTTCAATTGATATAAATAAACATTTTGTACTTTTCATCGATGAAATTTGTTATGTCAAAGAATGGGATCGTGCTATTAAGAGTTTAGCCGATGCCGGTTTTTTTTATAACGGCAGTGTAGTTATAACAGGTTCTGATACGTCTATATTGAAAGAAGCTATGATGAAATTTCCCGGCCGGCGGGGGAAATCGCCCCTACAGGATTTTCACCTTTATCCGCTTTCATTTTATGAATATGTTTCCTTAAAAGATAAAAAGCTATCTCAGCCAGGAGAAAATATTCGCTGCCAATTCCGGGAAAAATTAACCGTTTCTTTAAAAGAAGTAGATAGCAAGTATTTAAAAAAACTATATGTTTTATTTAATGAATACCTTTTAACGGGCGGTTTTATGACCGCAATTAACGATTATGCCAAAAACAAATTTATTTCTCAGGCAATTTACAAAACATATATACAATGGGTTATAGGAGATTTTTTAAAACGAGGCAAAAAAGAGCATTATTTGCGAGAGGTTATTGCTGCGGTATTTCCGCGGCTGGGTAAACAAATTACCTGGCATAATATATCGGCCAATACTTCTATTGCTCATCATCAGACCGTAGCTGATTACATAGCTCATCTTTCTGCCAGTGATGTTTTGTCGGTATTTGATGCTTTAAGAGAAGATAAACTGCAAGCTTCGCCTAAAAAGGCAAAAAAAATAAGTTTTAATGATCCTTTTATTTTTCATAGTTTATATATATGGCTAAAAGGGAAAAATATTTTTTTTGAGTCTGCAAAAGAAATTGTTGATTCTTCGACAGAGATAAAAAATATATTGGTTGAAGGGGCAATCGCCGCGCTTTTTAAGCGTAAATGGGAGACGTATTATATTAAAGCCGAAGGAGAAGTTGACATAGCAATCATTAAAGGCAAGAGTTTTTTCCCGATAGAGGTTAAAAATTCTATTGTTTTGGGCTCAAGCCAGGTAAAGCAGATTATGAAATATAAAAAGGGGATTATTGCTAATACCGGTATGGAAATAATGCCGTTTAAGCATTTAACCCTTGCGCCTATTCCTGTTATGGCAATGGTTGCAGCTTAGGGAGAGATTGCCTGTCTGCCTTGTCTGCCGACAGGCAGGCGTTTTAGCTAATTTATTGCAAACCAAAATATTATATAATGCATAATCTTGGAAGGTTATTATGAAAAATAAGATTTTGCGTTTTTTACAGTTGCGGCGGTATCGGATTAGCTTGGTTTTGATTGATGCTGTTGTTGTTTGGCTGCTTTTTTAGCGGGTGCAAGTAAGGCTTCTAATTTATATTATTTGGTTGTAATTGGTACTTGGTTTATAACAGCGACTTTTTTCCTGCTCTATTCAATCTGGCGTTATTCGGTTAAAAAAATTATTTTTGCGGTGTTTTCCAGCTGGATTTTTCTTAATGTTTTAACTTTTTATTTTGGCCAAGCCCCGGCAAAAAGAGAGTTTCTGCTTTGGATGCTGCCTCTTTTTTTTATTTTTATGTTGGGAGAAAGAATGTTGCTTAAGACTCTCCGGTTTTATAAAGCTAAAGGCGGCCAAAAGGAAGAAAGGGTTCTAAACTGGACGATTATATTTTTCTTGACAATTTAGTTTATATTTGATATTATTTCTGTAAATTGTAATATTTTACAATATAGAGAAATGAAATTTGAAAAGTTTTTAGATATTTATCAGAATAATCCGATTATTGATTCAAGTAGTTTTCCTATCCATTCTGAAAATCCTTCAATTTTAAGACGGCAGGTAAGAGGTTGGGTAAAGAAAGGGTATTTGATTTCTTTAAAAAGGGGTTTGTATATTTTTGGAAAGAATTTTCGCAAAAATAACCCGTCGAGATTGTTTATTGCTAATTATTTAGTTTCACCTTCTTATCTGAGCCTTGAATATGGTTTGGAGTTTTATGGGTTGATCCCAGAAAAAGTAACAGTGGTAACCTCTGTTACCACCAAGAAAACTAATCTATTTAAAAATGACTTAGGGGTTTTTGAATATCGCTCTTTAGATAAAAATTTATTTTTTGGATTTAAAAAAGAAAAGGATAAAGGCCAAGAAGTTTTTGTTGCTTATGCCGAAAAAGCATTATTAGATTATTTTTATTTAAATGCAAATTTTACCGGCGGAACTGGAGAGTTTGATTCTTTAAGATTGCAGAATCTAGAAATTTTAGATAACCAACGCCTGATCCTTTATAGTGAAAAATATAATCAAAGGGTGAAACAAGTTGCTAAAAAATTAAGTGAATATAAAATCAAAAATAAAGATAAATATAAAAAACTATAATGAAAGATTATCTTAATGAAATTGTTGATCAAAACTTAGACAACCAAACTAATAAGAATAGAATCCGGGAGTATATTCAGAAATATTTTTTATATATTTTATATAAAAAGAAAATCTATAGGAATTTAGTTTTTACCGGAGGTACTGCTTTAAGATTTTTACATAAGATAAAAAGATTTTCCGAAGATTTAGATTTTAGTCTTTCCGTTAAAGCAGAAAACTATAATTTTATAGATTTGCTTGATAAAACTAAAAAAGAGTTTGAATTGGCCGGCTATAACTTAGAGGTAAAATACAATGAAGAAAAGAACGTAAATAGTGCTTTTTTTAAGTTTTCTCAACTACTTTTTGAATATGGCGTAAGCCCACTTAAGGAGGAAAAGGTTTCTATTAAGCTGGAGATAGATACAAATCCGCCTTCTGGCGGCAAAGAAGAAGTTGATTTATATAATGCTATTTTTATGTTTGATATTCTTCATTATGATTTATCATCTTTATTTACCGGTAAGGTTCATGCTTTATTGTTTAGGAAATATGTTAAAGGCCGTGATTGGTATGATTTAGTTTGGTATCTGACTAATTTTAAAAAATTAGAACCTAACTTTGAAATGCTAAATAATGCTGCCCGGCAAACATTGGGTGAAGATTTTGATAAAGAACTAAAAATTGAAAATTGGAAAAGTATTTTAAGCAAAAAAGTAGAAACAATTGATGTAGCAAAAATTAAGAATGATGTTTATCGTTTTCTAGAAAGTCATTCAGACGTAGAGTTATTAACTAAAGATAATCTAATTAAATTATTAAAACAATAAAATAATTATGGATAAACCAAGGCAGATGAATATGGATGATTTGGAAACTCGCGAAAAGACTTATTCGATTTTGGAGTTGAATACTGCGGTGAGGGCGGCGATTAAGAAGAGCTTTTCCCAGTATGTTTGGGTCTGCGGGGAAATTCAGGATATGCGCCAATCTCGCGGCGCCGGCCATATTTATTTTAATTGTGTGGAAAAAGACCCTGACTCCGATACAATTATCGCCCAAGTTTCGGCAGCTCTTTTTGCCGGCCGGGTGCCGAATATATTTAATAAATTAAAAGCGGCTGATCCGGAATTTAAGTTAAAAAATGATATTGAAGTAAGGCTGCTTTGCCAACTTGACCTTTATCCAAAAAGCGGCCGGTACAATATTATTGTAGTAGATATCGACCCAATTTATACTTTAGGTAAAATTGCCCAGAATCGGCAAAAGATTATAGCCGAGTTAAAGAAAAGAAATTTATTAGATAAAAACAAGGAAAAGATATTTCCCCAGCTGCCTTTAAAGGTCGGTTTGATTACCTCCCTAAATTCAGCTGCCTTTGCTGATTTTAGCAATGAATTAGAATCAAGTAGATTTGGCTTTAAGGTTTCTGCCCATGGCGCTCATATGCAGGGTAAATTGGTGGAGCCGGATGTGGTTAAAGCATTAGATTATTTTAATAGTTTAGATAAAAAAGACCTCGATGTAATTGTGGTAACCAGAGGCGGGGGCTCAACGGCGGATTTAAGTTATTTCGATAGTAAGAAAATAGCTGAAAAAATAGCGGAACTTAATTTTCCGGTAGTTGCGGCGGTGGGGCATCAAATCGATACAACTATCATTGACTTGATGGCTCATACCAGCTGTAAGACGCCGACTGCAGCCGGTAAATTTTTGGTGGAGAAAGTGCAATTGTTTTTAGATGATTTAGAAGAAAGAGAAATTTCGGTTTTAGAGAAAGCAGAAGAGATTCTAGAAAATCAAAAGCAAAGCTTACAAAATACTGCTTTAAGATTTGATTCAGCCGTATCGGGTTATTTTCGTATTCAGAGAGAATTCTTATTGGAGAGGAAGCATTTGGCAATAAACTTCTTAAAGGTATTTCTCCAAGACCAACGGAATAAAATTACTAATTTAGGAAAAGATATTGGTTTATACAGTATAAGATTATTGGCAGACAGCAGAAATCATTTACAGCATATAAATGAAAAGATTAAATTACTGGATCCGAAGAATGTATTAAAGAGAGGGTATTCAGTAACTTATCTTAAAGATAAGGCAATTAAGAATATTGCTGATTTAAAAATAGGCGATAGAATAAAGACAGTTTTTTATAAGGGATGGGTTGAGGCGGAAGTTAAGGAAAAGGGAGAGAACGCTAATAAACGCGAATAAAGAAGGTACAAATAAACGCGAATTATATTAGTGTTTATTTGTTAAAAATTAGCGTTATTTCGCGTTAAATA
>CAZSDJ010000061.1:0-7743 GCA_964605645.1 uncultured Planctomycetia bacterium | reverse complement strand
GCTCCCTAAAAAAAATGGGGAAACTCCAGTAATCTATTAGATTGACAATAACCGGAAACTGTCTTATTATATTTGTATATATAATATGCCATGAAACAAAAAAACAAGTTTGATTTATCTAAATATATAAAAAAGAAAGCCTTTATTCTGTCAGAAAAGGGGTTTGTTAAGAATAATACAGAAACTTTTACTGCAATTAATTTAGGTGAATCTTCAAGCAAGGGTTTAATTGTCAAACAGGGCAAAATTGTTGATTATTTTATAGAAGAAAAAAAAGAAATAACGGAAATAATTGACAGCTTAAAGAAAAACAGGAAAATTGAAGCCAAAAATGTAAGAGTGTCGGTTAAAAATCCCGCCTGTTTAATCCGTTGTTTTTCTTTTCCCAAAACCAATAAAAAAGAATTACAGCAAGCCCTTTATTATCAATTAAACAAATTAATCCCTTATTCTCCCGATGAAGTTTATTTTGATTACATGGTTTTAAAAGAAATTAATTCTTCTCAAATTTACATATTATTGGCAGCTGCAAAAAAAAGCTACATTGATTCTGTTTTAGAGGCTTTTAGGCAGAAAGGGATTTCAATTTCTGAAATTACATTAGATAGTATTTCCTTAATGAACTTATATCTGGATAGGTATCAAGATAGTGATAAAATCAACAGTTGTATTTTAGATATCGGCCATAGTTTTTCCACAATAAATATTTTAGAAAAAGGAAGCCCTTTTATCAGCCGGGAAGCAAAATTTAGCGCTAAAGATATAATCGAAATTATAACTCGGGTAAAAAGTATATCTGGAAAAGAGGCTGTTGATGCTTTGTCCAAGATAAATAAAAAAAGTGAATTATTTACAATTCTAGAAGAAAATATAGCCGATTGGGGGAAAGAAATTAAGAATTCTTTTGATTTTTTTGAATTGAATAAAGGACAAAATTTAGATAAATTATATATAACCGGAGGGCTAGCTTCAATACCGGGTATTACAGATATTTTTTCAGCTAATCTTGGTATTGATTCAGAGATTTTAATCCCGGATAAATCAAATAATTTAAAGTTTAGCGATCAATTTTCCGGGGAAAAATATAAAAAATATAAACATAATTTAGCAGTTAGTTTTGGCCTGATACTATAGAGAAAAGATATGAAAAAAATTAAAATAAATTTAAATCCAAAAAAGCCGGCAGCTTTTGAACAAGGCTTTGGAAAAATTTTAGATTATACCCCTTTGTTAATTTTGCTAGTAATTGCCTTGGGGTTAATCATTGGAGTGGTCGGAATATTTTCCGGTATAAAGGCAAAACAGTATAGTAATTATCAAAAAATATGGCAAGAGTGGGAGCCGAAAAACAATGAACTTGTTAATATTAAGCGGAAGATATCCGGTTTAAAGAAAACTTCAGAAAAAATAAAAGAAGTGATGCTTCTCGATAATACAGGTAAAGATTTATTGAAAAGTTTGTTTGCAGCTTTACCGAAAAATATTTGGTTTAAAAAAGTGCAATTTGAAAACGATCAAGTTGACATAGAGGGGTATGTTTTCGAATGGGAAAAAAATCCCTTGGTTTCTTTGGAAAATTTTATTAATCAATTGCAAGCTGATCAATATTTTTCCAAAAAATTTACTAATATAGATATCAAAGATACCAAAAATATTACCTTTAACGGCCAAGAAGCAACCCAATTTATAATTGAATGCAGAAAATAAAATTAAATAAACAATCTATTCTATTTATCGCTGCAAGTTTGGTGTTATTGATTGAATTAGCGGTATTGTTACCTGTTGGGATTAAGAAAATTTCTAAAACAACCGCAGCAATAAAAACTCTAAAACAAAAAATAAACACAATTGAAACTGAATGGCCAAGAAAAGAAAATTACTTACAACAAGCCGAGGCTCTCGAAGAAACAACCAATAACTATAAACAAAAAGCTATCCAACAGGGGCAGGAATCAAGGCTGATTTCATTTATTTCTAAAAACAGTAAGCAGTATAACTTAAAGATTAAGTCGATAACACCTCTAGGTCCGCTACCTACAAAAAATGATAATTTTGAGTTTGTACCTTATCGGGTGCAAGCAGAGGCAAGTTTTCATGATTTAGGTAATTTTTTTCAATTTTTACAAAGTAGTAATTATTTTTTTAGTGTAAAAGAACTAACCTTATCCGGCTGGCGGCCGATTAAAATCAATATTTTATTATGCGGTTTACAGCAAAAAAAAGAATAACATACTTTTTTATTTGCGGGGTATTTATTACCAATCTCGTTGCCTACAGCAATGAGTATCCTTACTCAGCAGAAGACAGAACCCCCTTTTCCCCTTTAGTTGATGCTTACGGGAGAATTTTAATCCCGAAAAAAATTGATATTGCTAATCTTTCTTTGGAAGGGATTATTTATTCCAAGAATGATCCGGTAGCAGCGATTAACGGCGAGATTTTAGGCGAAGGCGGACAAATTGGTGAATTTAAAATATTAAAGATTGAGCCAAAAGCAGTGATTTTAGAAAAAGGCGGTAAACAGCACATATTAAAACTGGAGGAACAAGAATGAAGTTGAATTTTAATAAAACTATTACACTATTTTTTCTGTTTATTTTTTTAGTGTCTTTCAATACGGCTTTTAGCCAAGCCCCTGATTTAGATGTTCAAGCGGGAAATATAGAAGTTCTTAAATTTAAAGACGCAAACATAACAACCGTTATCCGCTCAATCGCCGCCAAAGCCTACCGCGACGGCAAAAAAGTAAATATTGTAATTGGTTCCGATGTAACAGGAACGGTTACGATTGACTTAGAAGATGTTAGTTGGACAGAAGCTTTTAAAGTTGTTCTCAGGTCCCAAGGATATGGTTATGAATGGGTTGGAGATTATATGATTTTAATTTCAACTCCAGAAAAAATTGCAAAAAGAAGAGAAAAAGAAATGATTTCAAGAGAAATGGAGGAAATTCAAACTGAAGTGTTCAACTTTAGTTTTGCAAAGGTTGAAGAAGTAGGAGAAGTTGTAAAGCAGCTTTTAACTGAAAGAGGAAGAATGACTCTTGATAAAAGAACTAATACTATAATTATAGCGGATATTCAGTCTAATTTGGAAAGTATTAGGAATGATATAAAATCTTTAGATGCAATCACTCCACAAGTATTAATCGAGGCAAGAGTTATTGAAACTAACTTAGATATTACAAAGAAGTTAGGTGTAAAATGGAATGTTACGGCAACTGCTTCAGGTGCTAAACGGCCTCATATTTGGCCTTTCACTGAATCTTCAGATAATAAATATTTAACTGATGATTTTCCTGTTGCCGGTTCAGATACAGTTACTCCGGCATCTCCATTTGCTTTTGGTACGCTTGATGCTTCTAATTTATCTGCTACTTTAGATCTTATTTTAAGTGATAGTGATACTACAATTTTATCACAGCCAAAAATTATGACTACAGATAATAGTCCTGCTAGCATTAAAGTAGTAACCGAAGATCCTGTTCCCAAGTATACATATAGCACTGATACTAATGCATGGGAAATTAGTGGTTTTGAATATATGGAATACGGTATCTTTTTAGATGTAACACCTCAGATAAATAAAGAAGGTTTTATTACTTTGAAGATAGAGCCCAAAGTGAGCGACAGTACTAGTGATAGAACTTTTGTTAGTGCTTCTGGCCAGGAGGCATTAATACCAATTATTCAGACAAGGACAACATCCACTACTGTTATGATAAAAGATAATCAAACATTAGTTATTGGAGGATTGATCAAAGATAGAGATATAGATACTATAACAAAAGTACCTTTACTAGGTGATATACCGGTTTTAGGATGGTTGTTTAAGCATAAAAACAAAACAAAGGAAAAAGTTAATCTTTTAATCTTTATTACTCCTAAAATAATGACACTTGAAAAAGCAAAGAGTGATGAATAACTACCTTAGCCAATATGGCCTAAAAACCGCTCCCTTTAATATTACTTCCGACCCGCGTTTTTTCTATCAAAGTTCATCTCACAAAGAAGTTCTTTCTACTCTTGTCTTTGGTGTGCAGCAAAAAAAAGGGCTGATGGCCTTAATCGGCGAGGTGGGGACCGGTAAAACCACCCTTTGTAAAGTTTTTCTCAATAATTTATCCCAAGATATAGTGACTTCTGTAATTTTCGGCTATCCTCAATTCAGCCAAAGCCAATTATTAAAAACTATTATTGCTGATTTTGGGCTTGAACCCGGCAAAAGAAACCGCTTTGATTTAGTAAAAAACTTAAATTCATTTTTAATTGATACTTCTTTAACCGGCGGCAACGCCTTGTTAGTTATCGATGAAGCCCAAAACCTAACCGCAAAACAGTTGGAGCAAGTCCGGCTTTTGTCAAATTTAGAGACCGCTCAAGAAAAATTATTACAAATTTTATTAATCGGCCAGCCGGAATTAGAAGATAAGCTCAATAATTTTAAACTCCGGCAAATCAAACAAAGGATAACAATCAAGGCCCGGCTCCTGCCGTTGCGCGAAGATGAATTAAAAAATTATATCGATTATCGCCTCAACAAGGCAGGCTCTTGCCAATTATCAATTGTCCCTGAATGTTATCAAATTATCTATCAATTTTCAAAAGGTATCCCCCGGCTGATAAATCTACTTTGTGAACGAGTATTATTACTGGGTTTTGTCCAAGAGCAAGCCGCAATTACCCCTGCGATGCTAAAGATTTGCATCGAGGAACTAAAGTAAGACACTATGCAACATTTCTGTTGACAACACTTTTGTTGCATAGTGAAGGACTAGACAAAATGAGTATAATTTATGATGCTTTAAAAAAGGCCGAAGGCAATAACGGGCAACAGCTGCCTTCTCAGCAACAGTTTTTGAATAAGCAAAATAAGAATTCGCACAAAATTTTGTTCACTATTGGAATTATTGTATTGCTGGCAGCAGCTTTTGTAAGTATTAATTATTTTTTTGCAACAAGCGAAGCGGTTAATGATACCAAGCAGCAAACAATTATCCCCGCAAACAAAGAGAGTGCAACCACACCATCTGAAAGAAGAAAAACACCTAAGCCTCAACCTCAGCAACTGTCTTATAATTTGGAAGGGATAATTCTTGGCGGCAATAATCCCTTTGCAATTATAAACGGCAAACGGGTTTATAAAAATGACAAGGTGGGCAATTATATTGTGTTAGAAATAAACAAGGATTCAGTAAAATTGAGTGAGATAGAAACAGAGAAAACAAAAACCCTCTCCCTCTCATTTTAACCTCCTAAAAAATATTTATTTTTTGTGGAATTTTAATAAGGTGTGGATATACCAGCTGGCTGATCCGGTAAGGTAAGGGTAAAGGCCTTGGCCTTGATTGTTAAAGTATTCAGGCAGTTGGGGGTAAGTTGTGTTGGCATCATCTTTAACCATTGCATACAGAGAATTAAAAACTAAATCACCTTCTTTTTTAAAACCCCGCTTATAAAGAGCATAAGCAAATATGATAATCATGTGGTTGAAGAAAGCTCCGTTTTCTTTGTTCCCAAACTTAAAGCCAAAAGCCCTGCCCAAGTCTTGATAAGTAGAGCCAAAATTTGTATTTAGCCGAAAACTTTTATTTTCTTTTTTCAAGTATTTATTTACTGACTGCCAGATTTTTTTAATTTGATCCAAGGTTGCTACCCCACTCATTATTGCAAATACTTGCGGGGCGAGCATCATCCTTATTTTCTTTTTATCTTTTCCGGCGACTCTTTTACCTTGGTTGTCGTAATAACCATTAAAAAAGCCTTCTTTAAGCCATTCATTTTCGATGAACCAATTTTTGAGGTGCTTATATTTTTTCTCTAAATCATAAATAATATTTTCCAAAGATACTTCTATTTTTTCACCGGATATTTCTTCACTACTTTCTAAATATTCTTTTAATCTTTTTTGTTTTTGAGAAACATTATTATAATTAACCGGTGTATCTAAGTTATCGAGAAGAAGAGCTAATTCTTTTAAAATTTGTATTTTCTTTTGTTTTTTTTGCAAAATGCGTAATAAGCCGGCTATACTTTTTAAATTGTGAGCATACATAAAACTAAAAGTTACAGTTTCGCCGCAATCACCTGCCATATCCAGTGCATCATTCCAGTCGGCATTTTCTAATTTTATAATATTGTGCGCGCCAACATTAAAAAAAGAAGTTAGGTTTTGAATCAGTAGGTGTTCTAAGATACTGCCTTTATAAATTTTATTTTTTCTGGTTCTTAATATAAAATCTTTTTGGTGAAATTGATCATCTATTTTTTTTGCACGAAATAGATATGAGTTTCTAAAATAAGGAAGTTGTTGATTTAAAATATTTATATCAGAGTTTTGCCCCAGGTATGCTTCCAAGGTGAGGTAGGGCCAAACTCCATGATCAGACCAAACCCGGCTTATTTTATTCCGGTCTGATAAAAATGTATTATCTTTTTTTATGATTGTCGCATTTGATCCGTCGAGGCGTATCCCGGCCAAGGAATTAATAATTAAATTACGAGCCTCTTTTGGTTCATAGTGCAGCAAAATTAAAGCATCTTGCCAAAGGTCGCGCCAGCCTCTGCCGCCTTTTCCGTAGTCAAAATGAGGCAGAAACGAACAACCAAATAATTTTCGCAAAGTCGGCTGGGCCTTTACCCATTTAAGCCAGCCATTATAATTTTTATCTCTAAAAGAAAAATTGATTGTTTGAAATTTTTTCCGCCAATATTTTTTCGTGTTTTCTAAATATTTTTCTATTTTTTTTTCTGTATTTATTTTAGTAAAAACATCAGTTATCTTTTTTTTGCATTTTTCTTTAGAGCCGGAAACAAGCCCTAAGCCAAAGATGTAATTTATGGCTTGGCCTTTTTTCAGCATTTTTTTTCTAAATTCGAAAGCAGCCACAGCTTCTTTACCGTCAAAACTATCTATTTTTTTTGCAGCTGATTTTTTATTTTTATAAATTGCATCAGGCCTAGATAAATTGCCTTGGCCACAAAAATAATTGAGAGTAGGGAATTGGCCTTTAATTGCAGCCTGGTTGCTTTTGGCTAAACAAAAATAAGTAGTTTGATTTAGCTTGTGCCCTTCTTCGTTAAACAAAAGGGTCGGCCGCAGGAAAATACCATTTTTAGTTAAATTAATGCGGTTTAAGAGGCTGCTGACATGGCGATGGTCGCGCAGTGTTGTTTCGCTCCTTCCGTAGAGAGGGATTGATGAGTAAACGGAAATATTTAAATCTTTGTTTGATTTATTTTTGATTTTTATCTGCATTATTTCTATATCTAAATCATAGGGAATGAAATTTAATATTTCTATTTCCAGAAATTTTGTGTATTTAGTGAGTTTATGGTAAAAAAATCCGGCTTGGAGTTTATCCGGATAGGGATCAGAAAGAGAGATAATTTCTTCTTTTCCGGATAAGGGTTTAATTTTTATAAAAAAGTTTCTTTTTGTTAAAGGATTATGTTTTAAATCAATTGTAGTCGCAGGCGGAGTTAAGAAGTGGTCGTTATCTTTTTTAATATCGCCCGCCAAATTAGGGCTGATGCAAGAAAGCAAAGTTCCCGTTTTATTGAGGAGCGGAAAGTAATTGTCATACCGGTGAGCATCCTTAACCGTAAACTCTTCCGTATTGTTATTGAATTTATAAATCATCTAAAATATTTTATCTTTTTTTCAAGATATTACAACCTTCTTAAAATAGGGGACGTTTCCCTCTGTTATAACTCACTGCAAACAAAAGAGTTATAAACGGGT
>CAZSDJ010000060.1:0-7764 GCA_964605645.1 uncultured Planctomycetia bacterium | reverse complement strand
CTGCATAGAGTTAGAGAAAATTAGGCCTATTTTTTGGGGAAACTCCAAAATAGATAAAAGATAAAAAAAATGTTGCAAAACAAAAAAAATAGTTTAATATGTATATTCATAATTATGAATTTTAGAAGAGAAACTGTGGATAAAAATGAAAGAAAAGAAAGAATTTTGTTGTACCAACGGTCAAATTCGTTATGCCGGCACTCATCTGATTATCGAACTCCGGGATGCTAAAAATCTCTCTTCGCTGCCTAAAATCCGCAAAAGTTTAAAAGACTCTGTAAAAGCTATCGGGGCTACTTTGTTGAATATCAGCCTGCATAAATTTTCTCCTTCCGGTGGAGTTTCCGGGGTGGCTGTAATTTCTGAATCTCATATCAGCATTCACACCTGGCCGGAATATAAGTATGCCGCCTTAGATATTTTCGTCTGCGGCCCAGTTGACCCTTACCAGGCAATAGGAATTTTAAAAAAACAATACCAAACTTCAAATGTCCAAATTACTGAAATTAAAAGAGGTATTTTTTAAATGTGGTTTTATGAAACAATTCATTCTGAGGTAAAACTTGGCATTAGGGGAAAGACATTATACAAAAAAAAGACTTCCCACCAAGATTGCCGGATATATCAAACCAAAGATTTTGGAAAAGTACTTCTTCTAGACGGTGCGATTCAGACGACCGAAGCTGATGAATACATTTACCATGAGATGCTGACTCATCCTCTCCTGCTAGCCCACCCCAATCCAAAAAGTGTTTTAGTTATTGGCGGCGGCGATGGCGGAGTATTAAGAGAAATTTTCAAGCATCCGTTGCGTGAGGTTGTGATGGTCGAAATCGATAAACAAGTTATCCAGCTTGCGAAAAAGTATTTGCCAAAAATTTGTAAAGGGTCTTTTTCCGACAAGAGGTTAGGATTGATTATTGATGATGGCGCCAAGTATATAAAAGAAACTCCTAAGAAATTTGATATAGTAATAATAGATTCACCGGATCCGATTGGCCCGGCTAAAATTCTTTTTTCCCGGCAATTTTACCAAGATGTTTCCAAGGTGTTAAATCCTGGCGGGATTATGATTCGTCAAACCGGGGCAACTTTCTTACAACCGGATGTGGTAAAAAATAATTATCGAAGGGTTAAAAAAATATTTCCAAAGGCTTTTCTCCAGCTTGCCGCCGTACCTACCTATATCGGTGGTTTTTTTAGTTTTGTAATTGGTTCGAAAAAAATAGATTTTTCGAAAATTTCCAAGCATCAAATTAGGAAAAAATATTTAAAATTAAACTTAAAAACTAAGTATTATAATCCGGATATTCAACTTGCATCTCTGCAGCTGACAAATACTTTAGCGAGGTTAATAAAATGAAGAAAAACAAAAAAATATACGGATATGAACTAATTATTAATTTAAAAGAATGCAGCTTAGAAGTTTTATCTTCTAAAAAGAAATTGCAGTCATATGTGGATCAACTTTGTGAATTGATAAAAATGAAAAAATTTGGTAAAACAATTTTAAAATATTTTGGTGAAAACAAAGATTTTACCAAAGGCTATTCTTTGGTGCAATTAATCGAAACCAGTTCAATCACCGGCCATTTTTCTGATAAATGGAATACTGCCTATCTTAATATTTTTTCCTGCCAAGAGTACGATCATAACAAAGCAAGGCGTTTTACAAAGCAATTTTTTAAAGCAAAAAAAATCACTTCAAAGTTAATAGTTCGTTAGCAATTTTTTAACCAAAGCCCCCGGGGAAGTTCAGGGTTTAATTTTTCAATAACTGCTTTGGGAGAAATTTTTGTTCTAAAATAAAGAGTGATTTTGATTTCTCCCGCTACCCCCAGCTTTAAAGCATTTTTAAAACTAATTTTAATATGCGGCCGAAAACCTTTTGTAAAATAATTAGGCAGGCTTGTCCTGCGCAGGGCTCGTTTTAGAATTGTGGCCAGGTCAAGCTGAGAAAAATAAATCATCTCTTCTTTTTTTTCGACTGTTAACTCTACTGAAAATTTTTCATTTTGCATAATCTGTCATCTGTTTTCTGTTTTTTGACTTCTGTTATTTTATGAATGACCAGGGGTAATTTTTAGTTTGAGGCCGGAGGTAGCTTTGCCAATTAATATTTTCTTCTCTGCAGGCCTTTTCCCAGATTGGCCAGCTGAATAATAAATCTTTTTCTAAGAGCTTTGCTCTTTTTTGCTGCAATCTTTTCAGCAGCCGGCTCAGGTTCTTGTCGCCGCGTGAAATGATAGCTTCAATTCGGCTTTTTTCGAGGCCTGAGCAGGCAAGCTTAATTCTTTTGGTTCGGGGGAGATTGCTTAATATTATTTTTTGCTTTGCGGCTGCTTGTTCAGTCGAAGAAAAAGGGATATTTTCCCAGGTTGAATTTGGTTTCGGGATAAATAGATTAATGCTTACATTAATCTTAAAATTTGTTTTTTTTAATAAATCTTTGGTTAAATATCCGATAGACAACAGGCCTTCTTCTGTTTCATCTAAAAATCCATACATAAAGTAAACCTTAATTGTTCTTAATCCTAATTTATACAAAGGGTTGGCAAGATCAAATAATTTATTAATATCAATATTTTTATTCAACTTATTTCTCATTTTTTTTGTGCCGGCTTCTATTGCCACGGTGAGGGGTGTTTTTTGTGAAGAAAGTAATTTTTGGTAAATCGGTTCAATTTTTTCTCCGATTCGCAAAGAAGGTAAATTGATAGTTATTTTATTTTTTTTTGCAAAAGGCAATAAGGATTCTATCAATTCGTCTATCTTTGAATAATTAGACGCAGAGAGGCAAAGTAGTGAGAAGCTTTGATAGCCGCTATTTTTATAAACAGTTTTTATTGTATTTACAATAGTATTAACTTTTTTTTCTCGGTAAGGTTGATAAATATTTCTGGCTTGGCAAAAAGTACAATTATTAGGACAGCCTCTCGCGATTTCAACCGGTACTCGATCTTGAGTAAGTTTGGTATGAGGGGTTAACCATCGCAGAGGGAAGAAACTTTTATCTAGATTTGTGACTTTAACTCTTTTTATCGGGAGTTTTGCTTTTGAGTATTTTTTTTCAAAATGATATATTTTATTTTTTAAAACTGAATTATAAAATTGAGGCACATAAAAACCTTCCAGTTGGGAAAGTGCTTTTAGGCGGCCTAGTTTGTTTTTATGTTTTCTTAATACTTCAACGAAGCTTTGTGATACTGGTTCAAATTCTCCCAAACAAAAAATATCGACAAATTCTGATAAGGGCTGGGGGTTTGCAATCCCGCCACCGATTACGATAGTGTCTTTACGAAGGCGGCTTTCTACAGTAATTCCTCCGGCAGCAACCATTTCTAAAAAATTTAAATAATTTAATTCATAACCAAAATTGAACCCCACTACCTCAAAATTTGATAAAGGGGTTTTTGTTTCAAGTGAAAATAAAGGTTTTTTTTGTTTTTTTAAAAAATTTAACAGATCTTCTCCCGGCAGGAATGCTCTTTCACAAACCAGATCAGGATAAGAATTGAGAAGGCCGTAAATTATACGCAGGCCTAAATTATCCATCCCCAGTTGATAACAGTCAGGATAACAGAGACAAAAAGATATTTTGTTTTGATGATCTTTTTTGATTACATTTAATTCATTGCCGATATAGCGTTGTGGTTTTTGAAAATTTAAAAGATTAATCATTGGATATTATCTGTTGTTGCGGGCAATATTAAAAAATATTGCTAAAAGAATAAAACTAGAAATAAGATGGGAGCCGCCATAGCTGATAAACATCAACGGCAAGCCTACGACAGGAAAAACCCCTGAGGCCATCCCAATATTTATAAATATATGCAGGAAAAAATAGATACCAATCCCTAAAGTTAAGTAGTAGGCAAAAGGGTCTCTGATTTTTTTTAATTTATCAAATATTTTACGTAGAATTAACCAATAGATAAAAAGAAGAAAAAAAGAACCGGCCAAGCCCCATTCCTCTGCAATAACCGTAAAAATAAAATCGGTATGCCGTTCCGGCAAAAAATTAAATTGGTTTTGGGTGCCGGCTAAAAATCCTTTTCCAAAAATTTGACCGGAACCAATCGCTATTTTTGATTGGATTATGGTATAACCTGAGCCTAACGGGTCAACGTTGGGATTAATGAAAACCGCCAAACGCTTTTGTTGATAACCTTTAAGTAGATTCCAGCTAAAGGGGGCAGCAATTAATATTAGAGCTAAAATTAAAACAAAATACCTTTTCTTTATTTTTGAAAATATACCCATCCCAAAAGTTATCAAACCAATGACAATAGCAGTACCCAAGTCCGGCTGCTTGATTATCATTAAGGCGGCAAACCCTACAAAAGAAAAAGGAATGCAGAAATCCTTGAAAAAATTATTTAAAGGCGGATGCGATAAAAATCTGGCCATAACGATGATAATTGCAATTTTAGAAAGTTCAGACGGCTGCAGAGTGAGCCCGCCAATCAGCAACCAGCGTTGAGCCCCCATTACTTTGTAGCCGGTAAGGTAAATTGCCCCAATCAGCAGAATGGTTAATGCATAGATTGGAAAAGCGAGATTGTAATAAAGGCGGTAATTGATAAAGTTAAAAACAATAAAAACAAACCAAGCCAGGGCAATCCAAGCAAATTGTTTATTAAGTATTTGATTACCAATAAATTGGCCTTGCTGGTGCAGACTGCTGTACAAAGAGGCGATACTTATTAAATTCAACAATATTAAACATAAAATTATGGTTTTTAGGCCGCTAAACTTTCTAATTGTTTTATTTAAGTAATCCATTATTGTTCAATTAAATTATTACGGATTAAATTGTTAAGAAAGTTATACGCAACGCGTACAGCTTGATAGCTTGATCCGCCATTTTCCAAAAATACTGAAATAGTATATTTAGGTTTTTCGTAAGGAAAAAATCCTACAAACCAGCCGTGAGATTTGCCGTTGGTCTGAGCCGTACCGGTTTTGCCGCCGATCCCTAAAGATAAATTTTTCAAAATTCGCGCCGTGCCAGAATTTTGGCTAACCGCCATCCGCATCCCTTTTTTTACAATATTGAGGTTCTTTTTATCTACATTTAACATTTTTTTAAAAGGATTAGGTGCATTTATTTTTTCTATTTTTTTCAGCAGCATTGGTTCTACCAGGTAACCATCATTAGCGATTGCATTGATAGCGACAGTTATTGCCAATGGAGTCGTGTGCATGTAGCCTTGCCCTATTGATAAATTAAGGGTGTCCCCGGCATACCAGCTTTGATTGAGCTTTTGTCTTTTCCATTCCGGGTTTGGCAGAAATCCTTTTTTTTCGTAAGGTAAATCAATAAAAGTTTTTGAATTTAGATTGAATTTTTCCAACCAGGTGCTAATGCTTTCCGGCCCCAGGATTAATCCTAAATTATAAAAATAAATATTACATGAATTGGCTAATGCTTGATATAAGTTTTGGGTACCGTGGCTGTGCGAACATCGGAAAGTATTTTTGCCTAAGGTTAACTGCCCTTTGCAGTTGTATGTTGTCTCCGCTTTAATCTTGTTTTTTTCTAATCCCGCAACGGCAAGAAGCGGTTTTATTAGTGAACCGATCGGAAAAGAACCCTGTGTTGCTCTATTGATCAGCGGACTAAATTTATTTTCATAAATTGAAGTTAAGTTTGTCCCGTTTATAAAATAATTTAGATTAAAAGAAGGCGAAGAGTATAAGGCGATAATTTCACCGGAGTTTGAATCAAGAAGGATGATTGAGCCTATTTTTTTAGTTAATGATTCTTGTGCAATTTTTTGAATCTCTGCGTCTATTGTTAAGAAGATATTTTTTCCACTAGTTGGTTTTTTCCGCCCTAAAAACCCAACTACATTTCCGGAGGCATCAACTTCTATCAAATCTCCGCCGTCGTTACCGCGCAGGTATGAATCATAATATTGTTCGATGCCGGAGACGCCAATTCTTTCTAAGGGCTTGTAGCCATATTTTTTCAATTGATCTTGGAGTGAAGATGCTTCTTGAACATAGCCTAAAACATGTGCGAATTGAACGGGATAAGGATAAAAACGCCGGCAAACAGGGTTAATCACTAAACTGTCTCGATAATTTTCTTTTAAAATTAAGGCTTTTTCTTTATCAACATTGAGGATAATGTTAGTAGGGCTGAAAAATCCCCGTAAATTTTTCTTATAATTTTTGTGAATTATTTTTTGATCAATGCCGATATCATTTGCAATTTTTTTAAATAAAGTATCTTTTTTGTTTTTTATTTGATAAGGAAATACTGCCAAATTAAAAGAGGCCTGGTCTCCGGCTAACATTATCTTGTTGCGGTCAAATATCGACCCCCGCAGAGAATATGAGGGGATCACGCGCACATAGTTATTTTCCGCCCGCTTGGAATAGTAAGAACCTTGAATTACCTGGTAATTGAATAAAACTATTAATAAAATCAGAAAACTAATTAAGACAATTTTTTTTAAAATGCCGGAAGCGGATTTACCTTGATTAAAAGAGCTCTTTAAGGCAGTCTTCATAATTTATTTTTTTTAGCGAATACCAAATTTTTATTGGCAAATGTTTTTTCGACAAGGTTATTGACCAGAAGGAAAAAAAGACAGGATTGAACGAAATAATTAGCGAAAAAGAAAAAATTATTTTTATAAATGATTACAAGAGATAAAAGTGAATGCAGCAGTATTAGCAATACGGCAATTATTATTTTTGAAATTAAAGGGTGATTTCGTATTTTGATGAAATTTAGAACGTTGTTTAGCGAAAATGCGCCTACAATTATTAAAGGATATTCAATAGTGTAGAAAATATTTGACGAAAAAGTTAATGCATCTTGGCAGAAACCGGCGACAAAAGCAACAAAAATCACAAAAAAAAGCTGAGTTGACAAGGACAAAGCGATCAGGGTTAAAAAAGTAACGTTAACCAGGAGTTGATAGTCGAGAGGCCTGATTATATCAAACAAAAAAGCCAAAAAGACAATGCCTGTAATTTTTAATTTTGTCTTGTTCATTTTAAAATAAAAACGATTTGAGGTAATTTCTTTGTTGAAAAAAGTTCAACATTAATTTCATAAAAAAGATCGTCCTCGTTTTTTTTAATTTTTGAAATTTTACCGATCTTTATATAGGAAGCAGCAGGGGTGATCGCGGCATAAACCGGCTCAGCCACCTCAATTTGATGCGATTTTTCTACATACAATATTTCTACTCCGGAAAGAGTCCCCTGTAGCAATCCTAGTGTTTGGCCGTTTATTGAAACCGGGGTTTGAAAATCAGAATTTTTGATTAAAATCATTTTAGAACGATTTTTATAAACTTCTTTTATTTTTCCGATTAAATTACCATTTTTATCGATTACCAACATCCCTTCTTTAATATTTTTATCTTGGCCGGAGTTTAAAAAAACATATTGCTGCCAGCTGGAAGGAGAAAAAGCAGTAATCTCGGCACCAATTAAATTAAGATTGTCCTTATTTTTAAAATTCAGTGCTTCACGGAGAACTTTATTTTCTTTGGCTAGATTTTGATATTGGGCAAGCTTCAGCCGGTAATTCAGATTTTTTTTCTCTAATTGTTTTATCTCAGTTTTACGAGAAGAATCGGAAAGGTTAAAAAAGCTACTTGCGACAGAAATCGCAATAGTCCGAAAAGTATTACGAAAGATATTTAATACTAACAATGCTATTATAATAGCAAAAAGAATATGCCGAATTTTTTTAGAAGGTAGATACAAGGGAAAGCTTCTTTAAGAATTTAGGTGATT
>CAZSDJ010000059.1:0-7894 GCA_964605645.1 uncultured Planctomycetia bacterium | reverse complement strand
AAAACAGCTTTTACTTAAGTTCGCGGCTCCCTAAAAAAAATGGGGAAACTCCAGTCTAAAGTAGCTTGACTGATTTTTTTATTTTTGAAAGGTTTAAGTGAAAATGATTTACCTATGCTAATATTTATTTGATGCTTAGGTGAATACCTAAGTGATTTCGCCGGGAGAACTTTATCAGCTCCACTTATACATATAGGAATTATTGGCACTCCTGTAGACAATGAAATAGCTGCTGCGCCTGTTTTAGGTTTTTTCTTCTTTGCCCTGTCAGGAGGGCACCATTGTGCCCCGCCTTCAGGAAAAATTACTACCCATCTATTTTTTTCTAGGTCTTTTTTTACCTTATCCGTAGTTCCGTTTACCACTATTACTTTAAATATAAAATAGAGCCACTTTAGGTACCAAAGTTTGTAATTAAACTTTGAAATAACCCAGCTTATATTCATTAAATTTTTATATAAAGCACAACCTAGAACAGGTACATCTAAGTAACTGGAATGATTTACTACTATCAAAGCTTTGGGGCTGGAGGGCAGGTTTTTTTGCCCTGATATTTTAATTTTAAAAAAAACATAGACAATACTTTTTAAAATAAATTGGGCCGATCTAATTAAAAATAATTTAAAAGCAGCCATACAAAAATTATAGCTCAAAAAAAGTAAAAATCAATGTTTGATATATTTGGTTATATTAAAGAAATTATATGATATAATAATTAATAAATATAACCGGTTCAATTTATAAAGTAAGTTGGTGGCTGATTTTGATAGGATTTATTTTAGTTGTTAGTATAATTTTAGGGTGCATGGCCGATACCAATAAACCAATTTCTCTAAAATTTGAATATATGCTTGCTTCTTTAAAGTGGTATAAAGAATTTAAAGGGAGGTAATATTTTGAAATTATTTCTATTTTTTATGTTTTGCTCTTATTTTTTTACCTCTAGCCTTTTGGCTCAACAACTTACCGCTACAGAAATTGTAAAGAAAAGCCAGCAGTTAATGAGGGCGGATTCTAACTTTGGTATTTATCAAATGCAGGTAATTACACCTAGCTGGCAAAGGACGCTTCGCTTGCAGGCTTGGGAGGAAGGCAGGGATAAAACTTTTATCCATATAATCCATCCTGCTAAGGATAAGGGGAATAATTTTCTTAAACTAGATTATAACATGTGGCATTATATAGCCAAAATCGAAAGGACTATAAAAATTCCGCCTTCAATGATGAAAGATTCTTGGATGGGTTCTGATTTTACTAACGACGATCTGGTAAAAGAAAGTAATATGGTAAAAGATTATAAGCATGAAATAGCGGCTCAAGAGAAGGTAGACGGCCAACTTACTTATAAAATAAAGCTTTTGCCCAAACCTGATTCCCCGGTAGTTTGGGGCAAGTTGTTATTATGGATTAGAAAAGCTGATTTTATACCTTTGCGTAAAGAATATTATGATGAATCCGGTAATTTAGAAAGAGTATTAACTTATACCAATATAAAGTATATGGATGGCCGTAAAATTCCTACTATCTGGAAAATGAGCCCTAAATATAAAGAAGGCCATAAGAGTATTTTACAAATTTTAAAGATAGATTTTAACCTTAAGATAGATAGCAGTGTGTTTACCTTGCAGAATTTAAAAAGGGAAAAATAACTTTATGGGAATATTTTTGAGAATCGCTTGGCGGAACATTCTTCGGCACAAAAGGCGCTCTTTTTTAGTAATTATTACAGTCGCTTTCGGCCTGGGTTTTTCAGTTTTTATGCGGGCCATGATGGAGGGTACTTGGGACAGAATGATTGTAGATGCGGTAGAATTAAACACCGGCTACCTGCAAATCCATAAAAAAGGCTACCAAGATAATGAGATTTTAGGGTATACTTTTAAAAATTATCCTGCCTTAGAAGAAGTTATTAAAAAAATAGCTGGTGTAGAGGCAGCCACCAAAAGAATAGAGAGTGCGGGATTGGTGAGCTTAGGTAAAGATACCGCCGGCTCTTTTATTATAGGGATACAGCCGAAACTTGAAAAAAAATTTACTTCGCTTGCAGGCACTATAGAAAAAGGTAGATGGTTTTCTTTGGGTGGTTCCAAAGAGGCTTTATTTAGTGAAGGTTTAGCTAAGAGATTAAATGCAGGCATTGGCGATGAAGTTGCAATTTTAACCCAAGATTATTATGGAAGCCTGGGTGCGGATTTATATAAAATAAGCGGTATATTCAAGACTGGCAAACCCCAGCTGGATTTCGGCACAGTTTTTATCAGGTATAAAGATGCTCAAACATTAATGGATGCAAAGAATAGAGTATCGCGGTATTTAATTTGGATTGGTGGTTTAGATAAGTTAGGTTCGGTTGAGAAAAAATTAAAAACTCTTTTGCCTGAAGAAGAATATGAGGTGTTAACTTGGGATAAAATTATTCCTGAGGTATTACAATTAATTGCCTTTGACAGCATTGCTGCAAACATTCTTTTGCTTATGCTTTTGGTTGTCGTGCTTACTGCAGTATTTAATACTATTTTTACTTCTGTGGTAGAGCGAATGAAAGAATTTGGGATGATGTTTGCCTTAGGGGCCAAGCCCCGCCAGATTGCGGGTTTAATATTTGCTGAAACTATAATATTAACGAGTATGGGAATTATTTTGGGCAGTTTAGGGGGAGGGGCTTTCTCGCTTTATTATTCTACAACGCCGGTAACGATTTTTGGCCATCCTGAAGGATGGCAGTCTATTGGCTTTTCTCCGGTGTTTTATTGTAAATTAACGGCAACGAATATTATTTTACTTTCATCGGCGGTTATGGGCATGGGGCTGGTAGGTTCTATTTATCCGGTTAGGTTAGTCCTTAAGTCAAAACCGGTAGAGATGCTAAGATTTATCTAAATAAAAAATGTTAATTATAAAATTAGCTTGGCGCAATATTTGGAGAAACAAAAGAAGATCACTGGTATTAGTTTTAGCTATCGCTATTACTTTTTTTACTTTATTGTTTTTTCGGGGCCTGACCCAAGGAGCATTAAGAGAAGGAATAAATAATGTTATAAACCTAAATTATGGGCATATCGGTATTCATGAAAAAGGTTTTAACGATACCCCTAAGATTAAAAACAATATAAATGTAGAAAAATATAAAAGGATAGAAAATATTCTTTCTAAAGAAAAAAATGTTGAATATTATGCGAGAAGAATTATTGGTTTCGGGTTAATAAACAGTGCCCGTTCTTCGGTTGGGGTGACCATTGTCGGGATAGATCCGGATAAAGAACCCGAAATTACAGTTATTGATGAGATTATCCAAAAGGGAAGCTATTTAGCTAACTCTGAAAGAAATGAGCTGCTTATCAGTAGAGCTTTAGCAGAAAAATTAAATGTAGGAGTCGGAAATAAGGTAATTTTAACCGGTTCAACCTTAGGTGAAGAAATGAGCGCAGAAGCTTATAAAGTAAAAGGAGTTTTTGAAAGCGAATCTCCCTCCTTTGATAAAAAAGTAATCATAGCAGGGATTGGCAGTACTCAGAAACTTTTTGGCCTAGGTGAAAAAATTACAGGAGTTGTCCTACGCTTAGAAGATTACAAGTTTATAGAAAGGGTGCGAAGCCGCCTTCGAGAAATATTTTCTCAAGAAAATCTCGAATTTGTGAGCTGGCAGGAAGCAGTTCCTTTTTTGGCCAAAGAGATAAAGGCTATTAAACAGTTTCTCTTTTTTAATGAAATAATATTTTATTTGGTTGTTTTTTTAGGGATTGTTAATGTTTTTTCGATGATTATATTTGAACGGATAAGGGAATTAGGGATGATGATGGCTGTCGGAGCTTCTCCTGTTTTAGTGTTTTTGCTTCTTATAGCTGAATCGATTCTTGTTTGTTCTATCGGTATCCTGATAGGTTCGCTTTTAAGTTTTCCAGTGCTTTATTATTTAATAAGCCAAGGGTTAGACCTTTCTTTGTTTTCTGATGTTTTACGTGCTTGGCAGATAGGAAATATTGTTCATTTTCAGATTACCGCCAAGGATTTATTTGCTACGGCTGGATTTTTAGTTAGCGCGGGAATCATAGCTTCGTTATACCCGGCCTACCGGGCTTGCCGTTTTAGGCCGGTAGAAGCTATTCACCATATTTAATCAAGGGGGCATATGGGGTTACTTCAAATAAAAGAAATTAAAAAAGAGTATGACGATAAAGGTGTAGCCGTTGAGGCATTAAGGGGTATTCAGTTAAGTATTGAAAAAGGAGAATTTACAGCTATAGCCGGCCCTTCCGGTTCCGGTAAAACCACTCTTTTGAATATAATAAGCGGCCTGGATTATCCCACAGAAGGCAGGATAATATTTGATAACCGGGAGCTAACTTCTTTGCCCTCTAAAGATTTAGCCGATATCCGGTTAAAAAAGATGGGGTTTATTTTTCAAGCTTATAATCTCATACCTGTCTTGACCGCTCTAGAAAATGTAGAATTTGTTATGCTTCTTCAAAAGGTAGAACCGGAAGCCAGGAGGGCCAGGGCTAAAAGAATGCTTGATGAAGTTGGGTTAGCCGAATATTACGGCCGCCGGCCTTACAATATGAGCGGCGGGCAGCAGCAGAGGGTAGCTGTTGCCAGGGCGGTGGTAACTCATCCTAATCTCATATTGGCAGATGAGCCTACTGCTAATTTAGATTCTGAAACAGCCACTAAATTATTAGACACAATGAGAAAATTAAATAGAGAAAAAAATATCACTTTTTTATTTTCGACCCATGATAACTTAGTAATGGATAAGGCAGATAGATTGGTACATATCAGAGACGGGCAGATAATTAAAGAAGGATGAAAGCAGCATTTATCAGTATATTATTGTTTTTTATTAGCGCAAACAACTTGTTTTTTGCTTATGCTTCAGATAGCAGTAAACAGGTAGCTAGAGATTTGAAAAAAGAAAACAAAACAGCCCTTTCAAGGCAAAAGATGATAGGACAAACCCTGGATGAATGGGAGAAAAAACATGTTGAAAAATATGAACCCTCTTTTTCGGATTCTCCTTTTTCCGAAGAAAAGAAAATAAAAATGAAAGGCTATTATAAAATGATTAATCTTGCTTCTAAGGATTATACTCAAGATGATTATTATCAGAGTACTCAACAGAGGTTACGGCTTGATTTTGATTTTAAATTAAACGATATATATAGCAGCAAAATAACTTGGGATAATAATTGGATAACAGGCGATATTCTAAATACAGCTGATTTTAAAGCCGCTAAAGATGTTGGCTCAGGGACTTTTTTTGATGTTGATAAAAGGGTTTTAAATGACGCTGATTTATTTTGGGCCACTTCTTTATACAGAGGGTATCTTAAATATGACAAAAAACCGTTTGTTGTAGTGCTGGGCAGGCAGAGAATTTCTTGGAGTGTGGCAAGATTATGGGAAACTGTAGATTTTTTCAATCCAGTGGCTCCTTTATCAATAGAACCTCATGAAAGAACAGGTGTAGATGCTGTTGATTTAGAATGGAAAATTAAAGGCTCAACCAGGCTGGAAGGGGTTTATGCTCCCGAAAGTAATTATAAAAAATCCAGTTTTGCCGGCAAATTCTCTACTCTTTTAGGAAATTATGACATTTCCCTTTTAGGAGGGAAATTTAAAGAAGATAGAGCGGTAGCAGTGACTTTTGACGGTTATTTAAGTAGCGGGGGCTTAAGAGGAGAAGTATCTTATGTTTTCTCTAATGACGGTGATGATTTTAAGAGATTTGATGCCGGTTATGATTATACATTTTCTAATGGTTTATATACATTGATTGAATATCTTTATAACGGCAATGCATTAGGAGAAAGTTTAGCCGGAGATTTAACTGTCCGTAATCAAGTGGCCACAAAAAACAAACATCTTATTGGTAATCAGTTAGGTTATGATTTAACCCCTCTCTTGCGAGTAGAAAATATCACTATCTATGACCCAGAAGAAACAAGTGTATTTGTGATGCCTACCCTTGAATATTCATTATTGACTAATGTTGACCTTTTAGCCGGAGCTCAGCTTTTTTTGGGAAGCAGCGATAGTGAATTTGGCGCTTATCACAATATTTATTACACCTGGCTGCAATGGTATTTTTAATTTAGGCAAAAATGAAAAGATATCTTATTTATAATTTTCCGGGAGAAATTGATGATTTATCGCATCTTTTCCCGAATGAGAAACTCGCGCAAATAGCTTCAATAATAAAGTCTCAAGGAGCCAAAGTAGAAATATGGGATAGGGGCGATATATATACTATAAAAAGATTGGCCCCTACCCTATTTAAAAGGCAGGTAGCATCTTTTCTGGGCGCGTATGTCTTTAGAAGTATATCAAAGAACAGGCCGCTCAATACAATAGAGAAGGTATTGTTTGCGCTTCCACTCAAGCACATAAGCGATTCCATGGCAAAAGATATGGAGTCGCATTGCAGCGATTTTATAAAGAAGGAGGCAGAACTTATTCTTGCGCAAAAATTTTCATGTATATTTCTAAATCTGTGGCGCAGCGGATTCAGGCATTCCATGGAGCTTGCCGGGCTTATAAAAGATAACTCAACTGTACCCGTTTATGCAATGGGCCAAAGGGTAGATTGGTTCAAAGGGGATATACTCAAGCTATATCCACAGCTTAACGGTTTAATACTTGGTTTGGGATACGAAAGCATAAAAAAAATAATACTGCAGGAGATCCCGGACACAATTCCGAATTTAATAATAAAGGATAAGTCAGGAAATATAGTCTCTACGCCGGCCGCTGTATCAGATGTAAATAATCTTCCCTTTCCCGTATATGATGATGAGGTATACAAAGGTATCAAAGGGTTTCTGCCGCTTATTCATCTATCTTTATCAAATCAGGCCTGCCCGAATAACTGTACATTTTGCGTAAGGCCGGAGAGTTATGGGCATAAGGTCATAAGGAGGGATATAGCAAGGATAGCCGACGAAATAGAGGATTTGATGGAGAATCACAGGATAAGATGTTTCAGAATAGCTGATTCTACCCCCCCACCGACAGCCCTTACACAGCTCGCGGAAGAGATTCTAAAGAGGGGCCTTCAGGATAAAAATATACATTTTACAGCTTTTGCCAGAATAGACGCTAACAAAAGAGAAAATTTTTCGTTATTATGCAAGGCTCATTTTGATGCCTTATTCTTTGGCATAGAAACTCTTGATGATGAAAATCTTATTAAGGTGAATAAAGGAATTAAGTATGAAGAAATAAAAGGTACGCTTAAGGCTGCGCATGAAAATGGAATATTTATTATAGCAAGTTTTATATACCCCCTTCCTGAAGAAACCGAGAGGTCTAAAAATATCAATTTTACGCGGTTAAAAGAGATAGCGCCATATTTAAATTCAGTGCTTGTCACGCCAGCAGGAGTATACCCTACTTCAGAATGGGGAAAGAATCCGCAAAAATATAGTATCTTATTAGACCAGGATTATATAGCGAAGGTTATACACTATCCTGTCAAATATATTATACCTATGCGGTTTTGGCCGCCTTTCCCTTTCAGATATGCAATCATGGGCAAAAGAGCAGACCAAGTGCGCTTTGAGGACATATTGAAAGAATTTACCGATTTCAGCCGGCAGGTTTGGAAGGATTTGAATCTTTTGGATATACAGGATTATGGGCTGTCAGTAGCCAAGATGCTTAACGAAGACCCTTATAAGTTTACTAACAGGATAAAGGAGATTTTAGTCACAAGGAATTATAACGAGCTGCAGAAAATCGTAGAAAGAACATGGGCAAACAGCCTAAAGTAAAATATTTTATGAAAAACCCTTAACAGCAATAATGTAATTTGAATATCTTCAGAAGTCAAGGGTTAAAAATAATTGGAGTTTCCCCAAAAAATAGGCCTAATTTTCTCTAACTCTATGCAGTAACA
>CAZSDJ010000058.1:0-7947 GCA_964605645.1 uncultured Planctomycetia bacterium | reverse complement strand
AAGTATCGAGGAATTATCTTCAATTAAAGGTATTGGCTTGGCAAAAGTCGCTCAAATAAAGGCCGCTTTTGAAATTAGCCGACGGGTTTCTACTCAGACCCCACCGTATAAAAGCAAAGAACTGACCGATCCGGAGAAAGTTTATCGGTTGGTGAGGGGTAAACTAAAAGATTACCACAGAGAACATTTTTATATCATTGCCCTTAATAGTAGAGGCCATTCAATCGCGGAAGTTTCAGTTGGTAGTCTCGATGCAAGTGTTGTTCATCCGCGCGAAGTATTTGCGGAAGCCATTAAAAGCAAAGCCGCGTCAGTTGTATTTGTTCATAATCACCCCTCTGGGGATCCCACCCCCTCAGAAGATGATTTAGCTATTACAAAAAAGCTAGTGAAAGCGAGTGAAATATTGGGCATTATTGTAGCGGACCATATTATTCTTACTAAAAATAACTACTTCAGTCTAAAGGCTGAAGGGTTGATATGAGATACTACGGTTGCAAAACAAAGTTACTTAATTTTATAGAAAAATCCGTAAAAGAACTTGAACTCTATGACGGAGCAAGATTTTTTGATATATTTACTGGGACAACGACAGTAGCTCAACATTTTAAGAAAATGGGTTATACGGTTATCGCCAATGATAATCTAGAATTTTGTTATGCATTATCTAAGTCTTATATCGAATTGAATGAACCGCCAAAATTTAGAAAGTTAAAAAAGATTGTCAGCACCCAGCCAGGAGCTCAAACCCATGAAAAGGTAATCAATTACTTGAATTCAGTTACACCGATAGAGGGATTTATATATAAAAATTACTGTCCAGGTGGCACTAAGAAGTCACGGACTTACTTTTCTGACCGAAATGGTCAAAGAGTAGACGCCATAAGAACTATAATAGAAGATTGGAAGAGGGCAGGGCTAATAAGTGAATTGGAGTACTACTACTTAATCACTGCACTTATTGAAGCTGTCAATCTTGTGGCAAATGTTGCTGGCACTTACGCCGCATGTCTCAAGACATGGGACAAAAGAGCGCTAAAACCATTAGCATTAACGTCACCAGAAATAATACCAAGCAAGAAATCTAACAAGGCATTTAAGATGGATGCGAACGAAATAATAAAAAAGATTTCAACCGATGTCTTGTATTTGGATCCACCTTACAATGCTCGTCAATTTGCGTCTAATTATTTCTTACTCGAGTTAATTGCGGAAGGGTGGTTTAATAATGGGCCGGAAATCAATCCGAAGGGTAAAACAGGGGTTTATTTTGATAAATCTAAGAAATCTTTGTATTCTCAAAAATCTACCGCTCCCGATGTTTTCGCCGACCTTGTTGAAAAAGCAAGAGCGCGTCACATAGTTTTAAGTTATAACAACGAGGGCATTATTCCTGAAAAATTCATTAAGAAAACACTCTCGAAGAGGGGAAAATTGATGTGTTATGAACAGGGTCATAAAAGGTATAGAAGCGTCAACCAGGATGATAGTGATCCAAGTTCGGTTGATGAACGATTATACGTTGTCTCCATGGACGGTATGAAAGATCGATTTAATCAGCTAGATGGAGCAAGGTGGCTACGACACTCTTTTAGTATTTGGAGGGATATTTCTAAAAATTCTGAAGAACTATCTCTCAATCATCCGGCAATATTCCCGATTTCTTTAGCTGAACGTATAATTGATATTTACACAGATAAAAAAGGAGCAGTGGTGCTTGATCCAATGGTGGGCAGTGGTAGTGTTGTCATCGCAGCATTGAAAAAGCAAAGAAAAGCCATTGGCATCGATTTGAGTAGAAAGTATATACAGCTTTCTAAAAAGAGATTAGCAACCAAATATAAAACACTTGATAACAAAAAAAATTATAAACTTATTGCGGGAGATGCGTTAGGCCTGGACAAATATCTAAAGCCGAACTCGGTAAAATTATGCGTGACGTCCCCTCCATATTGGGACATCTTAAATGAGAAAAGAACGGCAGACCAAAAAAAGAGCATTAAATACAGTAACAGAAGAAAAGACCTAGGTAATCTGCATGGCTACAATCAATTTCTAGACTCCCTCAAGATAGTTTTTGCTAAAGTGTATGACCTGTTACAAGATGAAGGGTTTTGTGCTGTGATTGTCATGGATATTAGAAAGAAATCTCATTTTTATCCATTTCACATAGATATTACTAATAAGCTGTCTGAACTAGGCTTTAAGTTGCGGGACATCATAATCTGGGATCGACAACGGGAATATAACAATCTGAAACCGTTGGGTTATCCTTATAGTTTTATTGTAAATAAAGTTCACGAGTATATATTAATTTTCGAAAAGTAAAATGGATAAATCAAATAAAATATCAGATTTTATTAACGAAGATTTGGCGTATATTATTGGTTTAATTGTCGGGAAAGGTGTTTTCGTCTGTGGGGGTCAAGTTCGCAGACTTGTTATTACCTTTCCTTATAAAGTTTTAGTTGCTGAAGGGTACCAGAATACCTACGATAAACCGCTAGAGCTTTCAAGTAGTTTGGACGCAGTAGTAAACCGAATTCGTAAATATGGTCTAGATGTTGCTAAAGAAAATGTTAACAAGAATGATGTCTCATTAATAATTAGATGGTATCAAGAGGATTTATTTTGGCAAATTCTAAAGTATCTCTTAAATGATGAGTTTACGGACTTCCATTCTTTTAGAATACCCGAAGCAATTTTTGGATCGGATCGAGAAATTCAAAAAGAATTTTTAAGAGGGTACTTCGATGCAACTGGACATATAAGAAAATCAAATGCAGCTTTTGGCAAAGAAGACCAGCACCGCGTTTATCTTGAGATAGATCAAAGAAATTGGTTGCTCATCGCCGATTTAGCAAAATTACTAGAAAATCTTGAAGTACCCATTCACACGATTGATTTTGGGCATCCCAACTTTCGAGACCCAGAACTTAAAAAGGCAAAGGGATTTTGGGCCAAAGAACATCAGATTAAGATTTTTGCAAATTATTTCGCAAAAGTAGGTTCTTATTTGCGACACAAAGATGAGGTACTAAAGGAATTGGCAGATAAGACCACCGTAAGTTATAGAAAGGACGGCAGTAAAAGAATGTTTAGAGTGAGAGAAAAGCCGGCCAACTCCGAAGAGGCCTCAGAAAAATTACCGCAATTTTTACAAAGTAAGCATTTTGATCATTGGAAAGAGCTTCTTGATTTTTTAATTCATGTTGCAGAATCTCATGCGCAATAATATCGAGAAGATTTCCAGAAAAGAGTTGGCACTATATAAGCCAATGCAAAGATGGTTTAGTAGCTATTTACAAAATAAAAATCCCGATGCAGAGGTGGTAGTTTATGATGTTCATAAAATATACCTGAGCGATTTTTTTACAAAAGTTAGTTTTCGACAAGGTTTTCCAGATTACTCAACTTACAGAATTAAAATTGATTTACTTGGCATTATAAATAGAAAAGGACACTACGATTTGGTTTTTATTGAAGTGAAGGACGGTGCGTTGAATTTTTCTCATCTCGCTCAATTATTGGTTTATTCAAAACTCGTTCGGCCAGCACAATCTGTTTTAATATCTTCCCGAGGGCTGAGCACTCATCTTAACGATATTATTAATAAGCATCATCGTTCGGATATGCTCGAGTATACACCCAATCGCAAAATTAAACTCGCTAAATGGGATGAATATCGTGGTGCTATCTTTCAATAAGCCGAAATAGTAGAGAAATGGTTAACAAGAACTTAGGCGCGATATGTACATTGTGCGAAGAAAATAGATAGCGCAGCAATGGCAAAAACAAAGTAGTAGCTGTTTACGAAAGAATAAGTTTGGTTACAGAAAACTAACTGAGGCAGGATTAATTTGAATAAAATAAGCCTTATAACATCCTTGAGAAAACTAATATGATAAGAATATTATCGTGGCTTAAAAATAAAACTTTGGGACAATTACAATATTGGTTTTCAGATAGAATTGCAAGAACATACCGAAACTTACACAAGCAAAAACTTCGAGAAATGGCAGAAAATCTCCCGCGAGAGATATTGGGGATTAATACGATTCTTTCAACGCTTGACGACAATCATTGGGCTACTTATCATCTTTTTAAAAAAGCGAGAAAAAAGAGCCAGCACGCAAAAGCTTTTTTATATTTTTTCTATTTTTTTGAAATAAGTTTAAAGCACTTGATAATATCTGAGATGAATGTAAAAAACATAAGTGAAGCATTGAGCAATATCAAAGATGGCTTAAATTTCTTTTCTTTTTATCGCGAAGAAGAAATATCGGCAGTTTTAGATCTCGGACCCACAGGAGAAGTCATTAAAAAATTTCTTTCAATTTTTCCGAGCAGCAAGATTGCAGACGATCTTTGGAAAATCAATAATGAGCGAAATTACATAATTCATAATATGCTGAAGAGAAAGATGAGCGAGGACGATATAGAAAAATCTTTTGAAAGATTTTTCCAAAACAGTGGAATAGCTATTAAAAATACCCTAAGAGAACTTGACGGTATTCTCGCGAAGAGGCCGAACGACTTTTTAAAAAAACTAAAAAAGAGGCCCTAAAATCGAGAAACAAAACCTAAAAGCATGATAGGATCCTAATAATGTGAAATAATCGGCCGACGAAAAATTAAAAGAAATAATAAAAATATGATGCCGAGAGAGATAAAAAACGTAAAATTCTTTACGGATTGGCTTAACAAAAAAGAGGGTTTTGATTTTGTTATTGATAACAGTTTCAGCGATGAGCATTCGTACATAGATGTGATAATCAAATCAGAGAAACTTAATAAGGTTATAAATATTCAGAACGTTGCTTACAGGGACGGGACTTCTTATGGATATGCTCAATCTAATATTAATATACCAAATTTTAGACCTGTTTTTGTGATTGGTAAAGCAATGACAGACAAAGAAAGAAGAGCAAGTATTCTCAGGTGCATAAAAGATAAGGAGAAAAAATATCAACCCTCTCTCGTGAAAGATACGCTCCTTTTAATCGAGGTGACCATTCCGGCTGTTAAACCAGAACAAATTAAAAAATTATTCCTAGGTGGAGTTACTTCAAATTTCAAAGGAATTTATTTTGTACAATTACCAGTTATTATGCCTTCAGCAGATGATAAATATGGGCAAAGCGGTTTTGTGTATACGTTGAAACCGATGAATATATAATTATGCCTTGGCCGACGAAAAGAACAATCGAAAAGTTGTCAGATGGAGTAGATCTGTTTTTAAAATTCAAAAAAAGAATTAAGAAATAAATATGGATCGTAAACCTATCTACCGAGAATTAGAAAAGAAAGCAAAAAATCTTAGTAATGAAGATATTTATAAGGGTGAAAGTATAGAAAGAATAACCAAAGAGGTACACGACCTTGAAAGAAAAAGAAGCAGTGCAGATTTTACCTTAGTGAGGAATCTGGCGAAAGAAGTTCTTTCTCGGGAAATCCAAAGAAGACAGGATGAAAGTCAAAATAAAGACCAGAGGGGACATCCAGGTGTTTTTATAGCTGCTAGAAAAATAAAAAATGAAGGGGAAATATCCTCAGAAGGCCCGGGGGCTCGAACAGATATAATAAGCGAAGACTATAAGGGAACTGGCGAAGTGAAGGCGAAAGACAATTTGTTAGAGTCAGAGGAAAATTGGTTTTCTATGAGCAACCCATGGATTTATTTGATTATCGGTGTTGCCATATTGGTTATCGCAAAATTGATTCTTGATTTTCTTACAAAGTAAAAAATCAATTAAGAGATAAAATTTATGCAAACCTGGTCAATTATTATTGGACTAATCGGAGCATTGGGTATTGGTTCTTTGATTACAAGCATTATTGAGAGAATATTAAATCATAGATTGCAAAAGAAAAAGTTTCAATTTGAAAACCTTTATATAAAAAGGGCTAAAGTGGTAGATCAGATTTACAAGAAACTAGACAAGACGCAGAGAATTTTCTTATCATTAACCAGTCCCTTTCAAGCAGCGGGCGAACCTTCGCAAGAAGAAAAAGCAAAAAAAGCCGCTAAATCCGCAAATGACTTCTTGGATTATTTCAATCAAAATAGACTGTACCTAGAAGAAGAAGTAGGAAAAATCTTAGATAATATAAATAACGAACTTAAAAATGTGTGGATAGAATTTAACTATGCGAAACAAAAGCCCGATTTTAAAAAGTGGTCGGTCTCATGGGAAAAAGTAAAAGATGATGTTCCTCAAGCGATGAAAAAAATAAGGGAGAGATTTAGAGAAATAATAGGGCTAGAATCCAAAGATCAAACGTGTAAATTTTTTGTTAGAATAATAAAAAGAGTAGTTATAAAAAATAAAATTATGAAGAGTTAAAAAGGTCGAGAAAATTAACTTTTATAAAATTTTAGCCAAACATGTTTAAGCAAAAAGGATTTAGTGTTCTAAAATTAATTGGCGGAATAGTTCTAGTATTTTTTATCCTCCTGGTGATTATTGTTTTAATAGCTTTAGATGGGGGAGAAAAGGCTGAGAAGATAGGAGAGGTTTCTAAAGGAGAAGGAAACGAAACAAAAGAGGAGAAGCCTCAAGAAGCTTTCGCCGTTGGCGAAAAAATAAAGCTAAAAGACTATATTCTAGTGGTAAATAGCACTGAACCTTGTGTTTCAGATAACGAATTCATGCAACCGGAAGATGGCAATAAATTTATTGTTATTGATATAACCCAGGAGAATGACGGTTCCGTCCCTAGAAGCTACAATCTTTGGAACTTTACTCTTCAAGACAGTGAAGGGTATTCTCACCAAACTGCGCTGGCTACTTGTAAAGAACCTGGCTTTAGTAGTGGAACGCTTCAGGCTGGAATGAAAACTCGAGGATATGTTACTTTTGAAATTGCTAAAGAGAACCAGCCAGCGAAACTGATTTTTACTCCTAGTTGGTTAGACGATGATCAGATTATCGTAAACTTATAGAAGCTGGATCAGGATAATACAAGAATATGTTATTTAAATTCGCTTTGTTAATTAGCGGAGCATTGTCGGGGGTGTTTTTTGATAGATTATTAAAAAAAATATTTGATGGGGAAAAGGGGGCGGGCACCTTTTTTGTAAAAATACAGAGCGATCAATCTTAAATAAAACTTCAACGAAGACTTAATTCAAAAACTAAAATTTATGGAATTTAAACTGTAAGAAATGGGAGAAACTTAGTTGGTCGATAAGAGAAGGGAGGTAGTATGTTTTGGGTCCCGAATGAGATTATTTTTCGGAATTAATAAAACAATAATCAATTTATGCCATGGGTTACGATCTTATCAAAGAGCATATACTTGAAGTAGATAAGACAGGGGAAGGGAGATATACTGAATTAATGGGTTCAGATTTAGGTTATATCTATTGTTGGGATGGAGATAATACGACTAAGAGACTAAGCGAGAGAAATCCTAGCTATTACTATCGGCTGAGATTCTTGGAATATGTGAAAACGAAAGGAGAAAGCAGATACCGCATAGCTACTGATACGATTGAAGCAGTTTATCGCGATGGAAAACGTATTGAATAAGAAAATAATTTAAGAATCTGTTTCTTATGAGGGTTGATTTAGTGTATTATCATAGTAATGGAGAGATAACTTTATCGTTTTCTTTTTCTACTGATGAAAAAGCAGTTGCAGTCGGGCTTGGAGAAACCCGTGAAGAGGCAATGAAAAAAATATATTGGTGTAGGAAAGATTCAGAAGAAATCAAAAACCAGGAAAGGTTTAAGTATCCTAAAGATAAACCTTTTATGATTATTTTAAAAAAGACAAATGATGGAAAAATTGTTAAAGCCGATCAATGTATTAATGTTCTAAAAGGAAAGCCCACAGGAAAAAATAATCAAATTACAATAAGAACTATTATTCTTTAAATAAAAGAGATTAATGAATTTCACCTTAGAACAACTCAACAACTTCCTGGGAAAAGCAGCTTTGG
>CAZSDJ010000057.1:0-8216 GCA_964605645.1 uncultured Planctomycetia bacterium | reverse complement strand
TATTGTATTCTCTGGCGAAATGGGTAATAAACCTGTGTCTGTCCCTGTTTTATGATAAAGAGCGAGCAATCGCATTTCGCCGGGTAGTTCAATCATTACAGCATATTGAGCAGACACCTTTCGCGGATAGATGGAGCCGTATTCCAGCATCCGAAGTCAGGACGGTCCTTTATCCAGCTTGCGGGATAGATTTGCTGTTTATAGCCGATGTATTGAAAAATTTGCCCAAGGTTCAGGAAATTCACTTAATAGATAACGAAGAACAATTTACGATTCAAGGGATAATATATAATTTCCTAAAGTGGCTTGGGTCGTCAGAGAACATCGAAATCGTTTCTATAGATGAAAGAATAAACAAAGTTAACGCTGTTCCGAACGGAAAAATTAGGATACCGCAACCCGTGCCGGGAGATTGTTATCTAATAGAATGTTATGATAAAAACACAAAGAGAGAAATCAGATTCTATTTCCATTACGATGATTATACGAAACAGGCGGATTCTCTAAGAGGGATAAGCGATTTAACTATCGTAAAGGTTCCGGGATATAGCGGTGCGTTAACCCGTCCGCCATATGATACCGCTTTTTATGAAAATGTCCTCGTGCACACAAGAGCCGGCGGGTATATCTATGTGGAAGCCGCTACGCCCCCTGCAAACGATGCATTCTGGGAAGGCCTTCAGTTGATAGCAGCCTATTGTCCGCCCGAAAATTTAAGTTTGAAGCAAAGATTGAAGGGAGGCGGATTCCCGAAGGTAGGTTATGAAGAATATATGTTGTTCAGGAATCAGACTGCGCCACCGTCCGCGGCGGCGCCTGCTCCCAGAAAAAGGCAAGAAGGGAACAGCGACCATTCTTCACACGGAAAACCCCCCACCCACGGCGCCGCGGAGAAGGACATCACGCAAGAATCCAATGAAACCCAGCCCAAATCGCTTGTATTCACCTCTCTGGCCGCGGCGGCCTGGATGGCATTGGCTTTTTACTTATTGGACGGCCCCTTAGGCGTAATCGTTTTGGCTGTATCGGGTGGTATTTACCTTGCTCAACTGTTAATGTTTTTACTCGCGTACTCAGGCGTATTCGGGAAGTTCGAACTGATAGACGAACTGAAGAATAAAGCCCCTCCGACAAGATTTTGGAAAATCGCCGAAAGAGACCCATCCGGAAACATCACAAACCTAAACGAGAAAATAGCCAGAGGACTCCCGCCATACCTTCAGCCGCTTCTCATAGTAAGCCACGAAAAGACAATACATAACGCCGTGCCCGCCTTAGGCAGAATACCGTTATTGGGAGAGTTAATCACTACCATGCTCGAGGCGCCGTATATATTGTATTCTCTGGCGAAATGGGTAATAAACCTGTGTCTGTCCCTGTTTTATGAGGGTGTATCAGGAGTCATAATCAGCGTTATATTCATCGCGGTCAATTTTTTCAGGCTTTTAAAATTTAAAGAGATGGTCGACAGATGCGCGGACGCCGTACTTATCTCTCTGAGGATAATAGAGAGAGATTTTGGGCAGGCGCGCTTTACAAGAGAGGAATTCCGCCTGAGCTGGTTGGGCCGTCCCTACGGAGACCCAACCTTCCGTTATATGTCCAGATTTATCCATATACCGCTAAGACACCTTACAGACTTAGAAAAATAGGGACATAGAAAAATAGGGACAGACACCTATTTTCGGAAGAAGCTAATTCTGCTGATGATAAAGATGTTAACAATTCTACTTTAACCATTCGCATCTGCCGGCAGGCTGCAGAGATGTTTAGGGCCGAAGGCAACAAAGAAGCAGCCAGGATGTTTGAGCAATTAGCCAAAGATATTGAAAATGCTTTTACTGAATGGAATAAAAATGCAAACGGTATAAATGCACCGCCTGCAGGGTATAAAGATGAAAAAATTGCCTGGGTTGAAGAAGAAGCAGGGGAGCAAAGAGGTAAAGAAGTAGAGAGGCAGGGAAGTAAAGAAATAAAGAATCACGAGGCTTTTAAATACTTATCCGCTGAAGCCAAAGAAGAAGTCCAAAAACACGAATCCCTTCACCTAAAACACCCCCAAAGATCCAATGAAACCAAAAAAGCTTATGAGCTGCGCATCTGCCGGATGCAGGTAGAGAGTTTAGATAAAAACAGGTACCATTTAGAAAAATTATTTGGATTTAATAAAAGTATTCCAATCTACTTCAATATCTTGCAGAATTTTTTTAAGGAGGCCTTTTCCAATTTCTTCTCCTTTGTGAAAAGGCACTACCGTGCATCTTCCGTTAGGGTGTTTAAAGAAAATATGGCTTCCTTTTTGCCTAATTGGTTCAAAGCCAAGTTTTTTAAGAATTTTGATAACTTTGGAAGGTTTAAGAGGAATCAATTTCATTTATTGACTTCTACTTCCTGGAGGCCAACAAATTTAAGGCGGGGGATTTCTTTTTCGACTTCAAGGCAGAGCAATATAGCTTCCTTTATGCGTTTAAGCAAGGTAGGCAAAGTTTTTGCCTGGGTATGGCATCCTTTTAGATCAGGAACAGTACCAATTAATATACCGTCTTCATCTTGTTCTATAAGTACTGAAAATTCGTATTTCGGCATCTTAACCTCCTTATTCAGTTATTTAAATAATACTATATTTCCTCTTGAAAGTCAAGATTTTCCGCAATCCCAAGGCGACAACGGCGCTTACCAAGGCACTAGAGAGCAGATGAGAAAAGCAATCAAAGCTGCAGGTCATGCTGATGTAACAGAAGAGCTAGAGGGCAAAATTATGCCGGCCTTTAAGAGAGCACTTCCTAAAGCAAGGAAGCTGCTATCTGCTAAGGGTCTGCGCGGCCCCCCTGTCTCCGAGGGACGACGGACCCTCCTACGCCAAGGCTTCAGAGGGCAAGTGACGGACGACGGACGAAACGTTGAACGTATAGATGCTATCTGGATAGTTGACCTCGGAGTCGATTACCGCTCGGTATTAATTAAAAATAGGGACAGACACCTATTTTCAGAAGAAGTTAATTCTGCTGATGATAAAGATGTTAACAATTTTACTCTAACCATTCGCATTTGCCGGCAGGCTGCCAAGATGTTTAAGGCTGAAGGCAACGAAGCCGCAGCCGGGATGTTTGAGAGATTAGCCGAAGATATTGAAAATGCTTTTAAGAAGTGGAATGAAGAATTCCATGGCCTGAATGCGCCACCTGACTGGAATGAAAATACCTATATAGCTACCCCTTACAGCACCCATCTTGCCTATAAATATTTATCTGCTAAAGCAAAAGAATTAGTAAACCAGCATGAACAACTGCATAGAGATAACCTTCAAATTAATGATGAGATGCAGATTTGCTGGATTCAGGGGGAAGAGGAAAAGGCCGCTGTCCCCTTTTCACATATCGGCAAAAACGTTATTTTTGTCAATACCACCTCCGCTAAATCCGCTCTTGCGGAGGAAATAGACTGGCCGAAAAAACCTACTATTCACGCAGATAATGAGGTTGAGAGAGCTTTGGCATTGGTAAATTACATTATCAGTTTAAAAAATCTAGTAGTGGATGAGATAGACACATCTACTATTGTAGCAAGATTAGTTATTAGAGATGCGGGATTGAGCATCTTTTTTCATGACGCTTCTAATGCTCTTATTGTTTTACAATACAATCTATACAAGTGTTTAGAAAGCAGAACAGGCGCATCTGAAGATTTGGCTAATAATCTTTCCCAAAAATTAGAGCAGTTAACGGTCGATTTATTACTTTTTTTTGAAACAGCAAAAATGGACTTAAAAGAATTGCCTCAAATGCCTGATGATTTAGGTACACATGAAAATCCAGTTTCCTATCAGGCGATTGCTCCATGTTTAATTCAGGGGACACAATACTTAATTCTTTGACAAAACAGTCATCAAGGGTATAATTTAGGCATGCCAAGGATAGCCAGGCTTATAGCAGAAGGATAGAGAAGTCAGAACGACCTCGTATTAAACGACGTTATAATAAAAAATCTCTGAAAACCTATAAATCAACAAATACTAATACCAATGAATATAAAAAGGGGACAGACACCTATTTTCTACCACTATGCCAGCAGCTAATGATCCAAACAGTATACCTATAAATAGGGGCAACGGCCCTTTCAAGCCGGATAATGAGGATTCATCCACTTTGACTCTCTCCATCTGCCGCCAAGCTGCAGAGATGTTTAAGGCTAAAGAAAATACAGAAGCAGCCGGGCTGTTTGAGAAATTAGCAGAAGATATAGAGAATGCTTTTAAGAAGTGGAATGAAGAATTCCATGGCCTGAATGCACCGCCCGACTGGGATGAAAATACCTATATAGCCACCCCCTACAGTACCCACCTTGCTTATAAATATCTTAGCAATAAAGCAAAAGAAAAAGTCCAAGAACACGAATCCCTTCACCTAAAACATTCCCAAAAATCCCGTGAAACCAAAAAAGCTTACGAGTTGCGCATCTGCCGGATGCAGGGGGAAACGAAGGAAGTCGAAAGTACAACTAAAAAAGCAATAAATTATTTTGCTATTTCTAGTATTTTAGAACGGAACTTAAGCAAAACATCAAAGTTGCTAAGAACATTCAGGCCCAGAAGGCCGGAGACAGTACTCCGTGGCGGAAGGTTAAGGCAGGCGGCCTTTATGTTTTTAAGTTCAAATTCTAAGAATTTAATTTTAGGTATGATAATAACGGGAACATATTCTGTTCTGCTTGCAGTAATTATTTCTATCCTGCTTTCAGGTTTTGAAGGGTCACAACCAATAGCTAAAGCTATTTCTGTAGGAACAGTAGTAATGCTAGCACCTGTGTCTAAAACCATTTTAACTATGCGGGGATTACGCTTTCCTTTCAGGAGTATGTCAAGAACAATAACACCTGTTTTTATCTCAAGAGGGAGTTTAGCCATATCAAAATTAAAAAATTATGGCATAACCTTTGGGAAGTTTGTCTTCGGAATAGTCGATTAAGGTCAGGCCTTTGTAAGAGATAGATTTTTTATAAATTTTATCCCTGTCCGGGCTATGGGCAACAAGTTTTCCTTTTATACATTTGGTAGTGGCTTTATCGATTTCGGTAACCTCAATCAAAAGCCACTCATTTTTAAACTTTTTTTTGATTGTCTCAATTTTTTCAACTTTCATTCTCATTACCTCTATCTCAATAATACTATATTTACCGGTCAAAGTCAAGATTTTCGCCCTGAAACAGTTAATTATCCTCTCCCAGTCTCAAGTCAAGCTCAGGAACAAGCAGAAACCAGATACGGACAGCGTAATTTAGCCGAAGCAAGAGCAATTCTAACCGATAATAGATATAATTTAACTCTAGAAGAAGGTGAATTTCATGATAATTGGCAAGAGGTTTTAGAAACTCAAGCCAGCCAAATCGCCCAGATGACCCGGGCACCACCGGAGTTTACTGCAAGAATTACCACCGACTTCTTTAAGCCTACTGAAAAAAGAACGAGGGATGTCAGCATCAATGATAAGCTTCATAGTAATTATAGGATTGAAAGGGGGATTTCCTCTTCTTTAGCAAGAAGTGCCGCGAATAACAGACAGGCTCTTATGTCTTCGTCAGTAAGAGGAGGATACTCTGATTTAATTTCTCCAGAAGTTAATCCTGAAGATAATGCTTCTAAAACCACATACACCGGGGTGCGCGTTCCTTTAATACAAGGTTCACCACGTTGGATTTTTTGGTTAACGGTTATTCTTTTTAATAATTCATTAGAGAACATCTTAACCTCCTTTTTAACGTATTTAAATAATACTATATTTCCTCTTGAAAGTCAAGATTTTCGCCCTGAAACAGTTAATAATTATCCCATACATCCGGGATGGTCGGAGGAAGAAGTAGTTAGAGCAACAGAAGAGCTGAGTTATATATATAAAGGTATAAGGGATGAGGCTGAGGCTGTGAAGTTATTTGAGGAGGTTGATGAATTCTTCTTTAGAAATACCAGCGCCTCTAAGTATAGAACGGAAAGTTCCAGGCTTAATAGTTTGGGAGCCATGCAGAGGAATAACACAGCGCCGGGAAAGGTTAGTTTTATGCCTCATAATTATATGAGAACCTTTTTGGCGCCTGACAATGAAACCGGCTTTCTGAAGGGCGGAAATAGTTTTTTTGCCGGAGATACGGGGCAATTTGGTCATGCATTGACCTCGACATCTTTTACTACCACTTTTATATCAGATTCAGGAATGGGTAGGCCGTCTTGGCGGAGAGATTCAAGGTATAATTCAATAGCTTCTTTAATGTTGGCTACGGCTTCTTCGATGCTTTCACCTTGGGAGGCGCAACCCGGTAATGAAGGGACAAATACAGAGTATCCGCCTTCTCTTTCTTCTTCAATTACAATTTTAAAGTGTTTTAACATAATATTACCTCCTTTCTTTATTTACGCATTGATCGGCAAGAATATCCATAGTAATTTAATGTTGCGAGGTTGCCAAAGTAGGGTGTTCCATAAATTGGGAAGCAAACTCAATGGCTATGATTACATCTTTTTTTGTAATTCGAGGGTATTGCTTTGGGATGTTTTCAATAGAATAGCCGCCGGCAATAAGGTTCAGGATGTCACTAACAGCGATACGGGTGCCTTTGATACAGGGCTTCCCAAACCTGATTTTGGGGTCTACAATGATTTTGTTTCTAAACATAAAGCAACTCCTTTTTTCTTGTTCATTTCTTATCCAGATAGGAATGATAGGGCGGTTAACAATATAGGGAAAAGTTATCCTTTGCATTTTAGAATAGACAATAGATCTTCTTTACGGGGTATAGGCATGCCGATAGGAGAAGTTTTATATTTTTCTTTTAATTCTTTTTCTATTTTAGAAATGTTAGATTCATTAACAGGAAAAACTTTATGGTTAGCAATTAACACGTATTCTCCGCCATATTTAGCTATAAGCTTTTTAAAATTCTTCTCCAGCCATTTTTGGTCATCTAATTTTTTCATTCCAATCACCTCTATGGATAAAAGTACGTTTAATCAATTAAATAATACTATATATGTTGATGAAAGTCAAGCGCCGAGGCCAGAAGCGCAAAAACTTCCGCTGTCTGAGCCCGGCAAGCCGGACATATTCGGCGGGCTACTGGATAATGAGCTTACGCGAAGGCATAGGGACAACGGCCGATTATCAGGATCACGAGATTCCGGCACTGCCTGGGGCGGGATAGGCGTACCAAATATTATTGCATGGCTCGAGGCCGCGGAAACAGAAGAAGAGATCTTGCATCTTGTGAACAATGCAAAGATTGACATGGCAGAAGGTGTGACAAAACCCGAAGTTCCAGAATTAAGTAATGTGTCCCCCGAATTCTACGTATTCAGGTTCTTTTTCGAAGTAGAGTTTACCTCAAACATAGGCCGTTTAGGCCAGGTAGATTATAATCAGCAGCTGATTCAACTGCACTGGGCAATTATTGCCCGGGCGCCACCTGTGCTTGCCCAACTTACCCTGCTTGAGGAAATCCTCCACTACCTTTATCCTGATAAGGATATTCATACCGAAATTGACCAATATCTTGCTGCAGATAAAGCCCGCCGGGAAGCTGTTTTAGAAGAGCTAAGCCAAGCTAAACAGGTGTTAATGATGAGTGCGCGATCGCTTTTGTTCTTCGGTGATGTGTTGATTAATCCAGTAGCGGATGAGGGTAAGATAACCCAAACCTTTGTGCGAAGCGATTTTTTTAAGGTCTTTGATTTGTGGGGTGTCCAGGCGCAGGGAGATAAGCTTTTTTTTGGGTTTAGAGAATTCTACCTTGACTGGTTTAAGTTCTTCGAGATAGTCAGTGACCGAATGAGTGTCCCAGAAGTTGCGTTCTTCTTCAAGGGATTTGAATTTAGGTATTTTATTCTTCATCATTCATCGCCTCCTTTTGTAATATTTTCTTTCCGGCTCAGACATAGCCCGAGCAGTGATAATTTTAGCTTTATTTTTTCCCAGATATCTAAAAATAACAGCCAGATATCTTCCGGCAGCTGTTTGCCCCAGGGCATAGTAAGTTTTGCCTCTGCCGCGCAAGATAAAGGCTTTATTGCTAAAACAAACCGCCTCAACTTCTTTGGGGTCAACTGCGTGCCTGGCAATATGGGCGATAGTGTCATCATCCCAGGCGATCTTGGTTATGGTCATGGCTTTACCTCTGAAGTAACTATACCACGAAATACAAAAGATGTCAAGGCCGTTGGCGCGAAAGACTAC
>CAZSDJ010000056.1:0-8448 GCA_964605645.1 uncultured Planctomycetia bacterium | reverse complement strand
AACAGCTTTTACTTAAGTTCGCGGCTCCCTAAAAAAAATGGGGAAACTCCAGTTAAAAATAATTATGGCGAAGAAAAAGAAAATACTCTTTATGCCGCACGCGGTAACGATAGCCCATCTTATCCGGCCGCTTTTGGCGGCAGGAGAGCTTAAGAAGAGAGGGCATGAGGTATTTTTCGGGCTGACCAATCTGAAGTTCAGCCATCTCTTAGATAAAGAAGGCATCCCTTTTAAGCAGATATCCGGCATAGATAGTGAAAAGGCGATAGAGATAGTCAGGAATTACCGCTACAATATCAAGGAAGTAGTCAGCCAGCTTAATCAGGACTTAGGCAGCGACCTTAAGTTAATCGAAGAGTTTAATCCGCATCTGGTAGTAAATGATATGCGCTTTACGGTTAAGATGGCCTGCCGGTTAAAGAAAATCCCTTATGCCATAATCTTAAACGCCTATTATACCGGTAAGCTCGCCTCTATGCACAGCTTCCCGGAGAAGATTCCTTTAAGCAAGATTACCCCGCGTTTTATACAGCGGCGCTGCTTTGGGCTCACCTGGAAGGCAATGGATTATCTGCTGGGCACGGCGATGCGTATCTTAGCCCGGAAAAGGGGCATCCCCGGGATAAATAACGTTACCCAATCCATAATCAGCCCTTCTCTGAACCTGATTTCTGACCTGCCTGAGTTTTTCCCCTGCAGGAATTTGACTAAAAATTTTATTTATGCCGGCCCTTTTCTCTGGGAGCCGGATATGCCTTTGCCGGACTGGTTTTTGCGTTTAGACGAATCCAAGCCGGTTATTTATTTTACTTTAGGCACCTCTGGCACTACCGGACATTTAGCGCAGATAATCCGCCGGATAATCCGCAGGGGTTTTCAGGCGGTTGTCACTACCGGAGGCGCCAGATTTGAAGAGGAGTTAGGCGAGGGGGCCTTTATCGCGGATTTCCTGCCTGCTCTTAAGATATTAGATAAGGTTTCCCTGGTTATCTGCCACGGCGGCAACGGCTCTATCTATCAGGCCTTGAGTAAAGGTATACCGGTAATCGGGCTGCCTACCTTTTACGACCAGGAGTGGAATACCGAGCGGCTGCAGGATTTACGATTGGGCAGAAAGGCCAGCCCCGCGGATTCCACCGGCGCAAAGGTCATTGAGGCCGTAGAGGAGTTAATCGTAAGCAGAGAGGTTAAGGAAAACTGCAGGAGGTTTAAAGAGTTGATTGCCGGATATGATGCGCCCCGAACCTGCGCGGGCTTATTGGAGGGCTTATGAAAAATAATCTTGGCGAAAAAAGGCTTGATAATCTTGTTTTCGGGATGTTCGTCTTTTTGTATGAAATGGCGGTTCTTGCTTTAAGTTCAATACTGCCTCTTTTGATAATAAGAACGCTCTTTTCTTTATCCAACCTTTTTCTTGCGGCATTAGCGGTCATTTTAGGGCTGATAGCTTTTATCCTTTCCTTTCTCTGTATTTTAAAAGTAATGGCTGTTTTTGTGCCTTATCCCCGGGAAGGCGTATATGATGAGGCTAACCCTAAAGGGTGGTATGTTTGGGGCTGTAATGTTTTTTTGTCCAGCCCCTTTATCTTTGGGCTGCTGCGGAATATTTTTCACAGCACTTTTTTTCTGGCCGGTATTTATTATGCTATCTTTGGCCTGAAATTAAAGCCGGGCACGGTTCTTGGCCAGGATGTGGTTATCCGCGACCCCCGCCTGCTTGAGATTGAAGGCGGCGTATTAATCGGAGAGGGCAGCCGTATCTTCTGCCATGCGATTGAATATGATAAGCTAATCTTAAAAAAAGTGGTTATTAAAAAAGGCGCGTTTATCGGGGCAGGGAGTATTATTTTTCCGGGAGCGGTTATCGGAGAAAAGGCCGCAGTAGGCGCAGGAAGCCTGGTTTTAAAGGATACGGTTATCCCTGACGGTGAAGCCTGGGCAGGGGTGCCCGCTAAAAAGATATTAAGCAAGAATGCGTAAGCCGGATTTGTGCTTTTTAAGAACCTTACTTTTTCCGGCATGATGCCAAGCGGGGCAACAGAAGGCTATATAAGCACGCTTGGGAAAAAGGTTCAGCAGGCTCAACACAAAGCTGCAATTGCACAGGAGCAGCTTCAAGCGGCAAAAGAGAAAATTGTTTCTACGGCCAGGGTAAACCAGAAAGGCCTGCCCGAAAAAGGTTTTATAGAGGCTATAAAGATGTAATACCTGAAAGTGAAAGTGCGCTGCAGATAAAAACCGTTGCGAAGCTTTTTAGCCCAGAGCAATAAGATAGTTTTTATTTTAGCTAGATCTATTTTTCCGGATTTAATTCGTTTATTTTTTTAATAACTTTTGCTACTGATTTCTCCAAAATTTCCACAGGTATCCTTTCTTTGTTAACCTTTTCAAAATAAATCGGCTTTCCAATTTTAAGTTCAAGAGGTCCCAAAAATTTAGGAAGAATATTTATCTTTTTTGGATCTATCTCTGCATTGATATGGCAAGGTACTACAGGTATTCCGGTTTTATGAGCAAGTACGGCTACGCCCTTTCGCCCCTTTTTTACAAACTTTGTACAACAAACTGCTCCTTGAGGAAAAATTCCTATACAATCACCTTCTTGCAAAACTTTTTCTGCGGCTTCAACCGAGCCATTTACCAGTATACACCTGCTTATTAGGCAAATAGGGGTAAAAATCGGATTATAATATATATTTTTGTGGGCTATCCAGTGTATTAGCCGGGGATAAACGCCACAGGCCATAAGTGGTGCGTCAAGATAGCTAAGATGGTTTCCGGCGAGGATAAAACCTGTATCCTTAGGGATATTCTCCATCCCTCTTATTTTTGTCTTATAAAATTTAAAAACAAAACGCAAGAATGGTATAACTACTCTGTGATAAAGGAAATCAAGTATTTTCATAATTATTTTTATTAAATATTATAAACAAAATGTTTTTAAATGTTATAATAAATAAAGAATGAATTAATAGTATTATTAATAACCAGTAGTTATTCAGTGGTTATTAAATACGATTTAAATGAATGATAGAAACTTGCTTTTGCCCGTCCTCTAGAAATTCCCCGGGATTACCCTAGAGAGCCGTATCTATTCCTGCTACAGTTGATATTTTAGTATTTATGTGTGCGGGAAGCAAGGAATTTTTTTTGGCGGAGATTTCTGCTAAAAAGAATATACCTCTTGAAAGTATGCTAAACTTAGTTGAAATTAATGCCAGGCCCTCGTAAAATGGAGTTAGATTACCAACCATTTTGCGATGCTGTCAAAAGTTCTATGAGTAAAAGGATAGATTAAAGTGAGCGTTTTGTTTTTTCTCAAGTCTATGGGGACGGTTCTCTCGCTTGCAACCTATTGCCTATCAGTCAATTATGAACATATGATTATACGCTTTCATATTTTTCGCCTTGATTGCAGGCAAGCAAAAAGAGAAGGAGAGCCGTCCCCTAATGCGGATAACTTTACTTGAAGACAGAAAGAAAATAGGTATAATTGTTTATTCAGATAAAAATAGCAAAAAAAAATTGCCCGGTAGTGTAGCGGCAACACAATTGACTCTGACTCAATTATCCCTGGTTCGAATCCAGGCCGGGCAATTTTTATCTATAAGCAGGGCAATTTTTTATTTTACAGTCTGCAATTCATTTCTAAAATTTCTTTCTTTGTTTACCAAAAAGGCGGAAAATGGCCCTCTATAACTCTTTCTATTTCAGGCAGTTATAAACGAGGGAAACGTCCCCTTTTACTAGTTCGATTATTGGTGAAAAAATGTTATAATTTAGGTGAGGGGTTATGAAACAAACAAAGAAATCTTTTACCTTATCGGAATTACTTTTAGCTGTAGCAATCTTGGGGTTAGTTTTTTCCTCAATTTTACTTGTTTTTGTAAGTTCTTTGATTTTAAATGAATCCAGCCGCAATCTTACGGTGGCCTTGACCCACGCCAAATATGTAATGGAGGATATAAAAAATAGTAATTTTGGTACTATAGAAGATAATGGTGATACTCAGTGGGATTGGGATAGTAGTGCAATTTCAGATGAGGGCCTTAGTTCTTTAAAAAATGAAACAATTGATGTTCAGGTCTCCGGAACAGATGTTTTAGATGTAATGGTTGTTGTTAATTGGGAGGAATTTAAGTCAAGAAGCAGGAGCATAAATTTAGAAACTTTAATTGCTAAACCATGAAAGCTTTTACTCTAATTGAAGTTTTAGTTGCGATGGCCATATTTATATTACTTATGACTGCTGTTTTTGCGTTTCTTTTGGTAGGAGAACAAAGCTGGCATACCGGCAGCGGGCTGCTTGATTTGCAGCAGCAAGCCAGATTGGCTCTTGACGGGATGGCTAGGGAAATTAGGCAAGCAAAAGTAGAAATAGAAGAAGATAAAGATATAACTATCATTTCTACTGATTATGGTTCAAGTATTGAATTTTATATGGAAGATGTGACTAATTCTATAAAATATTCTTTAGAAATAGATCCAGAGAATGAAGATAATCGGCAAATTATTCGAAAATATGGTACAAATACCAAAATAATTGCAAACAATATCCAGAGTATTGATTTTTGTTGTATAGAAGATACGACTTGTTCTTCAGATTGTTCTTCTCCTGATGCAGTAAAAATTTCTTTAAGGGCAACAAAAGAAGAAAATAATAGGCAATTGTTTTTTCCGTCAGATACAGGAGAATTAATAGAAAAAGTGGGGTTAAGAAATGAATAAAAAAGCAATTGCTCTAGCAGTAACTTTAGTAATAATAGCGGTGCTTTTAACTTTAGGGGCAGCAATATTTTCCCGCAGTATTAACGAAAAAAATCTTGCCCGCCGCTCTCTTTTAAACACCCAAGCTTTTTGGCTGGCAGAAGCAGGCCTGCAAAGAGCCATTTATGATTTAAAAGAAGATTTTGAAAATGATTCCACTCCTAGTTGGAGTGACGGAGAACTTACTTCTGTGTCTCTGGAAACAGCCATTGATCTTACTCAAGGCGGATCAGTATCTATAACAAATTATGACGATTTCTATTCTTTACCGTATGGTACCCAGTGGGATTATAATGATCCTAAGGTGTCTACGGTGTTAGGTGAAGGGAGTTTTTCAGTTGAGTTGGCTAATGTTTCTGGTAAGGAGGATGAAATTTGGGTTAGATCTACCGGGACTGTAGAGGGAATCAAGAGAACAGTGGAGGCAAGAATTAGCGTTGAAAATATTTCTCCTTGGAACAACGCTATCTTTGGGGGGACGGGATCAGCAGGAACTCTTATAAATGGTAATGTAGATATCCGGGGTTCAGTGCACATATTAGGCGAGGGGTTAAATGAAGATGATTTTGCTATGGAGATGAGCGGTAATGCTAAAGTCGGGAATAACTACGCTGGTATACCTTCTGATTTGGAAGAAAGGATTCCTTCTCTTTCTACTATCGAGTATAATGGCGAGGAAGTAGAAACTCTCCAAGCTTTGCTAAGGATAAAACAAGGAAAAATTGGGCTAAACGGTTCAGCCACCGCAGGAGAGGCTGATCAGTCTGGCAATAATTACAAAGAAACTTTAGATGGTGTCTATATTACTGACGGCTATGGAGGTAATAAAGGCGAAAATAATGTCTATTCGGACAACGGAACTCAAAATAGCTATGACCTTGGTGATAGTGTTGAGTTTCCTCGCCTTAGTGATCCGTACGATCCCGACGGCGATCCTGACTATACTTATCAGGATTATTTAAAAGATAACGCATTAGTAATTAGCGGCGACGTTAATTTAACCCCTAATTCTGTCTACAGTCAGACCGGGGCAAACGGGAGTATAGAAGTCGACGGCAACGGGAACCTTACTATTGATGGCATTGTCTACATCGAAGGTAATGTAAGCATGGATATTGAGGGCTCCGATAAAGTAATCGAGTATTCCGGCAGCGGCTCGATTGTTGCTGAAGGAGAAGCGAATATAAATGTTAACCTTATCACTGATAATAATTACGGCCAGGCTTCTTTTCCTGAACATCACAATTTGGGGATTATGACCCCGAGCAAAATTACTTTTGACGCAGCCAATATCAATGTTATGGGAACATTTTATGCTGAGAATGAAATTTCTGTTCAAAAGCAGACAAGCATTGCCGGCACAATTGTGTCTAACTATTTTGATATTAGCGAACAGGTTCCCAATATTTATCAGGTTCCTGAATTAGCAAATAATTTACCTGATGGTATGATTAACAGTGAGCCGCATTGGAATATTGCAATTGACACCTGGAAAGATTTAGATAGCCCTTATCCACTTCAGTAAATCAATTCTATATTCTAACAACATGGCTTGCCTTATGGTTCAATTATTAATGAAAAAATGTTATAATTTAAGTGAAGGGTTATGAACGAAAAAAAGAAATCTTTCACTTTAATTGAATTAATGGTTGCAATTGGCATAATTACCGTTTTAATTACCGGTTTACTTATGACTTATGTGTCTTGTTTATTTCTTCATCAATCCAACCGCAATCTGGTAAAAGCTGCAAACGATGCTTAATATGTATTAGAGGATATTAAAAATATTCCTTACAGTCAAACTGAATTTAGTAATTATAACCTTCCTCAGTTTAGCAATTTAAAAAATGAAACTGTAATAGTTGATTCTACAAGTTTTCCAGAAGTTGTAGTTAATGTTGCCTGGACAGAGAGAGGCAGAAATTTAAACTTTAAACTTTTTACGATGTTCTATGAATAAAAAAGGTTTAGCTTTGGCTGTCGCATAAAGTTTTGTTAATTTTGCCGATACAAATTCTACCATCCTGTCTCAAGTTCTGATTCTGATCATCAATATTATGAAATAGATGCTACCGGTGAAATTATTCTTTCCGGTGGTTCAACTTTAACGCGTAATTTATTGATAACTGTTCAAACTGAGCCGCCAGATCTTTCAAATTTTCAGCATGCTATTGAAAGCAACGGTGATATTATAGAGAAAGGAAATGTTACTATTAATGGGACTAAAAATCCCTATGCGGAATTAAATTTCTCCAGTCTTTTTACAGCAACCAAAGATGAAATAAAGAATAATGCTGATTACGTTTACAACGAAAATAATTTTGGAGAACCAATAGAGGGGATAACCTGGGTTGAAGTATCAGCGGGAGAAGAATTAAAAACAGCAGGAAATTTGCAGAGAGAAGGGATTGTAGTTGTAGATGGAGATTGCCATATATCTGGTACGGAAGATTATGATGGAATTATTTATGTTATAGGAGGGCTTACTATAACAGGAACTGTTGATATAAATGGGGCTGTTTTCTCTGAAAGTGAAACAAATATAGATACTGAGCTGAAAGGGGATCCTACCCTAACTCATGATGAGGACGTTATATCTGATGCTTTATCTAACCTAAATTATCTAAATAAAGAAGTTATTGCTTGGCAGAAAAAATAAGATATTGCTGCCACCTTTTAAATCTTTCCTTTAAATAAGCTATATTTTTTGTATAATAGAGTAATCATGATAAAAAAAATTAACAAGGTAAAGCTTTTTTCAGTATTTATAATTATTCTTTTTACCTCTTGTGCTAGAGGCCCAGTTTATAAAACTGTACCTCCCGCAGAAAGAGTAAAATATCCAAAAGTTCCACCAGTGATGCGTAAGGATTTAATTCATACTGTGGCGCCGGGGGAAACTGTTTGGCGGATAGCCAAGATGTATGATGTAGATTCTAAGGCGGTTGTTCATCGAAATAAAATAAAAAATCCCAGCAAGATTGAGATGGGCCAAAAATTAGTTGTGCCTAAAGCTGCGCCAATCCGGCCGGTAGTAACCTTATATCCAACTGATAAATGGAAATATATTATAATTCATCATAGTGCAACTGATATTGGTAATGCCCTAGCCTTTAACCGTTCCCACAATTTAAGAGGCTTTACCCGCGGCCTTGGCTATCACTTTGTTGTGGATAATGGCTCAAAGGGTAAATTTGACGGCCAGATTGAAGTTTCTCCGCGCTGGCTTAAAAAACAGGATGGAGCTCATTGCCGAGCCGGTGGAATGAACCCTCAAGCAATTGGGATCTGCCTGGTGGGGAATTTTAATAGCGGTAAAATTACCGAAAAACAGATGGATTCTTTGGTATATTTAGTAAATCGCCTGCGAAAATATTACAATATTCCCAAAACTAAGATTTTAGGCCACGGCCAAGTTCCCGGGGCACGAACTGATTGTCCGGGAAAAGAATTTCCCTGGGATCAACTTTGGTACCAGCTGCAGAAAGAGTAATATGAATTCTAATCAAAGCAACAATCAAATTCAAAATAAAATATTTAAAGTTAAAGCCAATGTTGTTCATTGCAGAATGAATTCAGATACAGACCTTTACGATATAGGTGTTAAGTTTAGCCGCCTCTACCGGTACTTAGTGTAAGATTTAGTGAGGTAGTTTTATCCCCTTCAAAGGTAAAAATGGC
>CAZSDJ010000055.1:0-8462 GCA_964605645.1 uncultured Planctomycetia bacterium | reverse complement strand
TGCTAACGGGAAAATTATTGTTGTTTTTAATCTTGACATGTTACCCCATTACTTATATAAGCTTATCATAAAACTCCTCTTTCTCAAAACTTATTTTATCCCCAAAAAAGAATTTTTAATTATTTCTGTAAAATCTTCTGCCTTTAAAGAAGCGCCGCCAACCAAAGCCCCATCAATATCTTCTTGCTTCATCAATCCATCTATATTGCCCGGTTTAACGCTGCCTCCGTAAAGAATTCTTAATTTTTCTGCTAAATCAGCAGAAAAATTATTTTCGAACCACTTTCTGATAAAATTATGCATCTCTTCTGCCTGATCCCCGGTTGCAGTTTTACCGGTTCCAATTGCCCAAACCGGTTCATAAGCGATAGTTATTTTTTCCAAATCACTTTCTGTTAAAGAATCAAAGCCTTCCTTAAGCTGACTTTCGATAACCTCTTTTTCCTGGCCTTGTTCTCTTTGTTCTAAAGTTTCACCCACGCAAACAATTGGCAAAATTCCTGCAGAAATTGCAGATTTAATCTTTCTATTAACTTCCTTATTAGTTTCTGAAAAATATTTTCTCCGCTCAGAATGCCCGATAATAACAAATTTGCAACCGAGGCCCTTTATCATCAGAGCTGAAATTTCTCCGGTATAAGCACCCGAATCTTCCCAATGCATATTTTGAGCTCCGAGGCCAATCACAGAACCTTCGATAGCTTGCTTCGCCGCAACTAAAGAAGTAAAAGGGGGGCAAATTAATATATCGGCCTCTTTAAAACCTCCTACAGTTTCTTTTAATTTAGCACATAAATCTGCCGTCTCTGCTGCAGTTTTATTCATCTTCCAATTACCAGCAATAAATGGCTTTCGCATGATTACCTCCTCATTAAAAATGAATATATTTAGAGAATACCTTTATTTTTAATGACACTGAGCTGAATTACTCAGCGAAGTGTCTTATACCTAATATTATCATTTATCAGACAATGCAGCGATTCCGGGTAAAACTTTTCCTTCTAGAAGTTCTAAAGAAGCTCCGCCCCCTGTTGAAATGTGTGACATTTTATCTTCTAATTGAAATTTTTTAACAGCTGCTGCGGTATCTCCGCCGCCGATAACTGAAATAGTTTTTGATTCGGCTATTGCCTCAGCCACTGCCTTGGTCCCTTTGGCAAATTGATCTTTTTCAAAAATACCCATTGGCCCATTCCAAACTACAGTGCCTGCCTCTTTAATTTTTTCCCCAAATAACTTTTCTGTTTTCGGCCCAATATCCACACCCATCCAGCCTTCCTCGATAGTAACATTTTCTGTAATTTTAACATTTTCTCCTGAATCAATGTTATCGGTTACTAAGTGATCTATGGGGAGTAATATTTCTACTTTTTTTTCTTTCGCTTTATTTATTATTTTTTCTACAACCTCAAACATTTCCTTTTCTACGAGTGAAGAGCCAACTTCTATTTTTTCCACCTTTAAAAAAGTATAAGCCATGGCTCCGCCAATCAGTATCGAATCAGCCTTATCCATCATATTTTCTATGACCGGAATCTTGTCTGATACTTTAGCTCCCCCTAAAATAAAAATAAAAGGATGTTTGGGTTCTGTTAAAACCTTTTGAAAATACTTTAGTTCTTTATCAATTAAAAATCCTGCGGCTGATTCTAGGAAATGAGTAACCCCTTCTGTAGAAGCATGAGCTCGGTGAGCTGTGCCAAAAGCATCATTAATATACAAATCAGCCAATGAAGCCAACTCTTTTGCAAAATCCTGGTTGTTTTCTTTTTCTTCTCGATAAAACCTTAGATTTTGAAGAAGAATAACATCACTATCTGCCATTTGGTCAACTGCATTTTTTACTTCCGGGCCGATACAATCATCAACCATCTTGACCGGTTTATTGATTAATTGGCTAAGACGCTCGGCTACCGGTTTCAGGCTCAATTCTTCCCTCCTCTGCCCTTTTGGCCGGCCGAGGTGGCTGATTAAGATTAATTTTGCTTTTGAATCTATAATATATTTTATAGTTTCTAAAGCCGCTTTTATCCTGTTGTCATCAGTAATGTTCCTATCGCCGTCTAAAGGAACATTGAAATCTGCCCGCATTAATACTTTTTTGCCTTCTAAACTTAGGTCTTTAACGGATTTTTTATTCATGTTTTGCCCTCTATAACATCGTTCCGACAAACGATCGCTTCGCTAGGATGAAGGACGAAGGACGATTTCGTCTTTTCGTCCCTCGTCTATCATCTATCGGTACTTTCATAATTCTTACTTGACCATATATTTGATTAAATCAATTACTCTGCAAGAATAGCCCCATTCATTGTCATACCAGGCTAGTACTTTTACCATCTTATTCAGGCAAAAAGTTTGCTCGGCATCAACTATAGAAGAAAATGAATTGCCTTTGTAATCTACAGATACAAGTGGTTCTGAACTTACATCCAGGTATCCTTTCATTCTGGAATTGGCTGCTTCTTGGAGAGCATTGTTTACTTCTTCTTTGGTGACATCTTTTTCTACCTGAAATACTGCATCTACTAAAGATACTGTGGGTGTAGGAACACGAATGGCTAAACCATCAAGTTTTCCCTGTAGTTCAGGGATAACCAATCCTACTGCTTTTGCTGCGCCGGTAGTTGTAGGGATCATCGAAAGAGCTGCAGCTCTTGCCCGTCTTAAGTCTTTATGCGGAAAATCCAAAACTTTTTGATCATTAGTGTAAGAATGAATTGTAGTCATCAAGCCTTCAGTTACGCCAAAACTATCTTTAAGAACCTTGGCAACCGGTGCAATACAATTGGTAGTACAAGATGCATTGGAAACTATATTATCTTTTTCCGGATCATATTTTTCTTCATTAACACCCAAAACAAAAGTTGATACATCTCCACCTTTGGCAGGGGCTGAAATAATTACTTTTTTAGCACCAGCCTTAATATGCTGAGCAGCTTGTTCTTTCGTGCGGAAAATACCGGTAGATTCAACCACTACTTCTACTCCTAAATCTCCCCAAGGTAATTGAGCCGGGTCTTTTTCAGATAACACTTTGATTTTCTTACCATCTACAACTATCGAATCTCCTTCTGCCTTCACTTCCTTGTCTAATATGCCAAAATTAGAATCATACTTAAGCAAATAAGCTAATGTTTCTGCATCAGTTAAATCGTTTACAGCTACAAAATCAATTTCACTATCATTGTTTTCTAAAGCTGAACGAAGAACTAACCTTCCAATTCTGCCAAACCCATTAATCCCTACTTTTATCGCCATAATAACCTCCTTAGGTTAGTTAGAGTGGTTGATGTAGGTAACCACCATTTATCAATCAATTATTTATAAATCTTATTTTTAAAACTTCAGGCTTGAAAGTTTAAACAACAGGTCAAATTTATGTAATTATAACATATATTTTTAAATGTCAATATAAAAAATATTATATTTTATCAAAAGTTTTTAAGCATTTAGCTGCCTGCTCAGGCAAAACAGGATTAACATAACCGCCTGTTGCCCATTCGAAACCGGCAATTTCCCCTAATTTAGGTAAAAATTCAATATGCCAATGATAGTGTTTGCTATTGTCTTTTTTAATATTTATGGGACTGGTATGAATTAAAAAATTATAAGGATAGTCCCCTAAAACTTGACTTAATTTAAAAAATATTTTCTTGAAAATATTTGATAAATTTTCAATCTGTAAATCCGTAATATTCGCAAAGCTTGAATTGTGCTTGGTGGGAAGGATGGTGATTTCAAAAGGTGAACGCGAAAAAAAAGGACAAAACGCTATAAAATCTTTATTTTCATCAATCACTCTAATTTTTTCTTTTTTTTCTTTTTTAATTATTTCACAAAATATACACTTTTGATTTTGATAAAAATATTTTTTTGTAGAATCAAGCTCTTCAGCTACTCTTTTGGGAATAATTGGTAAACATATCAATTGAGTATGTAGATGTTCTAGGGAAGCACCCGCAGCTAAACCATGATTTTTAAATATTAATATATATTTAAATTGCTTATTCTTTGATAATAAATTAAACCTTCTTTTATAGACCTTAATTACTCTTGCTATCTCTTCTTTTGATAAATCTAACATTGTCTTATAATGATCCGGGGTTTCTACAATCACTTCATGAAAACCATAACCTTCTCTTTTTTCAAAAATACCTTCTCTCTCAAATTTCGATTCTAAATTATTCTCTAAGGCAGGAAATTTATTCGGTACTGTTCTGGTCAACCAGCCAGAACTATTCGGCTTTTTAGAATTCGGCCTGTCAGCATCTGTTTCCGGAGGGGTCATCGACTCATTACCCAAACAAAAAGGGCAATTTTCGGGAGCAATTTTAGCTTGCTTTACAGAAATTTTATTAAAAAGATCCTTCTCTTCAGTAAAGATAACCCAACGATTAGTAATTGGATTTAGACGTAACTTTTCCATTTATTTCAGTTTCTCTTAAATATTTAGCTGCTGATTCCGGTGGAGTAGGATTTATATAAAACCCGGTTCCCCATTCAAATCCCGCAACCCTGGTTAATAAAGGAATAATTTCAAGATGCCAATGATACCCGGCAAAAACAGTATCATCTTTGCTGCTCTGCAAGGGGCCGGTATGTATTGTATAAGTATAAGGAAAATCCCCTAATAAACTTTTCATTTTTAATGCTATTTTCCCAAAAGCAGAAGATAAATCTTCTAACTGACTCTGATTGATTTCAGAATAATCACAGTAATGCTTTTTTGGTAGAATCCATGTTTCTAAAGGAAAGCGAGAAGCAAAAGGATTAAGAACTATAAAATTATCATTTTCAAAAATATATCGTTCTTTTGATTTTTTTTCTTGAGCTATAATGTCACAATAAATACATGACTTTTTTTGTTTATAATAATTTAAGGCCCCTTCTATTTCTCTGGTTGCATTTTTTGGATAAACAGGTAACCCGATAAAATTGCTATGGGCATGTCTTAACTTTTTTGAATTAGTTTTTACTTTATAATTTCTAAAAATAACTATGTATTTTATTTGTTTATTATTATTTTTTATTTCTAATATTTTCTCTTTATACTTTAAAAAAATATGATAAAAGTTACAATCTGAATTAAACTTTGCGCAATAATCATCATCTATTATTTGGTGGAGCCCAAAAGTTTCTCCTAAATTTGATAAAGGAATATCAACGCTTATTTTGTCACTCTCTATAGAATTCTTGTCACTTTCTTGGGACAAAGACTGTTTCTGGCCATTAGAAGAATTGGGTGAGGAGTTTTTATCTAAAAAATCATTAGGGCGCTTGGCTCGCTTAGTTGCGATAATAACCCAACGGCCAATAATTGGATCTTTGCGTAATTCGGACATTTTAAACTAACTTTTAGCTATAACTTTTAAGAATCTTTTTTTTCCGACCTTCAGTATTACTTCTTCTGAAGAAAAAAAAGTAATATTCTTTTTTAAGACAGAGTAATTATTTAAATCTTTTGAATCAATCATAGTTATTGAACCTTGCTTCAAGAGACGCCTGGCTTCATTCTTGGAAGAAGTTAATTCCATCTTAGATAAGATTTCTATTATATTTATTTTTTTTGAATTCGACTGATAAACCGGTATTTTTTCAGGAATTTTCTTTTCTGAAAAAACTTTTCTGAACTCTTCAGCTTCCTGAGTTGCCTTCTTTTCTGAATAATAAAATGAGACTAAATATTTTGCTAATTTTATTTTTAGATCACGAGGATGCATTGTTTTTAGTTTTTCTAAATTAAAATCGGTAAGAAGACGTAGGTACTCCCACATAATATCATCGGGGATACTCATAATTTTACCAAACATTTGTTTTGGTTCCTCAGTTATTCCAATATAATTATCTAATGACTTAGACATCTTATTTTTCCCATCTAGCCCGACTAAGAGAGGCATGGTAGCTACTAACTGGGATGTTTTTTTAAAAAACTGCTGCAGATGCCTGCCGACAATTAAATTAAATTTTTGGTCAGTTCCGCCAAACTCAATATCTGCTTCTAATTTATAAGAATCATAACCTTGTATCAACGGATATATAACTTCAAGCAAACTTAATGGTTTTTGCTCCTGAATTCGCTTTGAAAAATCATCCCGCTCCAATATTCTTGCAATAGTATAAGATGAAAGTAAAGATAAAAATGAAGAAAGATCCATCTTTTTATACCATCTGCTATTATAAATTATTTTTGTTTTTCTTTTATCGAGTATTTTAAACGCTTGCTTAGTATAAGTAGAAGCGTTCTTGTGAATTTGAGAATCACTCAAAACTGGCCGTTGTGCAATTTTGCCGGAAGGATCACCAATTTTAGCAGTAAAATCACCGATAATAAAATATACAATATGGCCCAGGTCTTGCAGTTTCCTTAATTTGCGCAAAAGCACTGTATGGCCAAGATGAATATCGGAAGCGGTAGGGTCAAATCCAATTTTTATTTTGAGAGGTTTATTTTTTTTTAATTTATTTTTTAACTTTTCTGTTAACTGCTGCTCTGAAATTAAATCAACTGTATTTTCTTTAACAGTTTCAAGATGTTTAATTAAATCTTTATTCAACAATAATCCTCTCTATAATTATTGGTTATCAAAAGGGGGATGATTATTCTTCAGTTTCTGTGGAAAGGCCAATTTTTGCCGTAGCCGGATCAACTTTGATAATCTTAACTTTAATCTTATCTCCAACATTTATATCTTTTATTTCCTCTTCATTGGCCTGGCTGGAATAAATAAGCCCTTCTAAATCATCTTTTAATTTCACAAATACACCAAAATCAGAGATCTTCACAACTTCTGCTTTTGTAATTTTTCCCACTGGAAATTCTTCTATAATTTTGGGCCAAGGATTTTCTTCTAATTGTTTTATGCCCAAAATTACTTTTTTATTTCTGCGATCAAGCCCTAAAACTTTCCATTGATAAGTGTGTGATTTCTTCAATTCAGAAGATGTGCGGGCTACCCGCTTTGTCCAAGATATATCTTCGTTATAAATTACCCCTTCTAAGCTATTTTCTAACTCCACAAAAGCACAACCATTGCCAAAACCCAACACCTTACCCTTTACCGTACTATCGATAGTAATTAAGTCTTCAATATCTTCCCAAGGGTCTTTTTCTAATTGTTTTATACTTAATGATATTTTTCTTTGCTCAGGATCGACTCCGAGAACTTTTACTTCAATTGTATCGCCAATAGCAAAAGAATCTTTTAAATTAATAAATTTCTTAGTCCAAGATATCTCACTAATATGCACCAAGCCTTCAATACCCTTTTCTAACTCCACAAATATCCCGTAATTTTGAATATTTGTAATTCTACCCTGAATCACTGAATTTTTAGAATACTTTTGTTCTATTTGATCCCAAGGATCCGGAGTCATTTGCTTGAGGCCTAAAGAAATTTTATTGTTTTCTTTATCGTAATCCAGGACAAGCACTTCAATCTCATCGCCAACGGCAACAATTTCCGAAGGATGTGCAATCTTTTTCCAGCTCATATCAGCGATATGCAACAGGCCGTCAACTCCACCTAAATCAATAAAAGCTCCAAAATTGGTGATCCCTTTAACTTTTCCTTTAATGGTTTTACCTTTTTCAATAGTATCCCAAACCTCTTTTCTCGATTCTTCCTTTTCCAACTTAATCGCATCGCGGCGAGAAAGAATAAAATTTTTCTTCTGCGGGCTAATTTGTATAATCTGAAATTGAAAAGTATTATTTGAGATCTCTTCTTCACTCAAATTCCTAAATGCAGAAAGGCTGCGCGGCAGAAATCCTTTTGCCCCAAAAACATCAATGATATAACCACCTTTTACCTTATGATGAAACTTACCTTCGACAATATCACCTTCGTTCTTTTCGGTAGATAAAGTAATCCAGCCTTGCTTTTCTCTCGCTTTTTTGTAGGAAAGAATTACTCTGCCTTCATTGTCTTCTACATTTTCAACGCTAACATCAATTTTTTGGCCTTCTTCTAACTCTTGATCTCCAAATTCATCTCTGAGGATAATCCCTTCAGATTTGTAGCCAACATCAACCATAACCTCTTTAGGGGTTAAGGCAATAATGGTGCCTTTTACAATTTGGCCTCTTTTTAACTCTTTAATCGAATCATAATATGCATCTCTTAACTCTGTTGATACATCTGTCACTAAAAATCACTCTCCTTTAATGAGACTTAAATTTTTTAAGTCCCTGCCTGCCGACAGGCAGGGAAGACGCAAAAAAATGCGTAGTCGAATTAAACCCTTGACAAGTAAGCTGATAGATTAGCAGGTCTGTCAAGGATCAAATTCGGTCATACCCTTAACAAATAGATTATCTTAGACAACTCGATTGTCAAGGGTGACCTCATTTGAGAACCACAATTATCTCTTATTTACCTAAATTTGTCAACAAAACAATTAACATGGTAACGTCAAGCATTTTGTGTAAGTTCTCTCACATCTTCTTTTTTTAGTTGATT
>CAZSDJ010000054.1:0-8488 GCA_964605645.1 uncultured Planctomycetia bacterium | reverse complement strand
GATGCTTTGCTTAATGTAACTTCACGAGGTAACAATAAAAAGGTTATTTTTAGAAAAGATCTTGATTATATAGCATTTAAAAAAATACTTTTTAGGTTTACAACTGAATGCAAAATAAGACTCTATCATTATTGCCTTATGCAAAACCATATCCATTTAATTGTAAAAATTAGTAATAAAAAGTCTCTTTCCAAAGCCATGCATAAAATACAACTATCTTATTTTTACCATTTTAAAAAAAGATATGGCTACATAGGAAGACTTTGGCAAGGTAGATTCCACAGCAAATTAATCGAAAATGAATCTTATTTATTAACAGCAGGATTATATATTGAAGCAAATCCTGTTAAAGCTAAAATATCAAAAACTCCTTCACAATACAAATGGAGTAGTTATAACAGTTATGCTTATGGAAAAAAAGATCCATTGGTAGAATTAGACCCTTACTATCTTAGCTTAGGCAATAAAAATGCTAAAAGGCAAAGGACATATAGAGAAATTATGCAAAGGTATTTGGCTGCGGAAAACACCCCTTCATAACTCATTTGTTTTCAATAACTTATAACAGAGGGAAACGTCCCCTCCTTGGCCCTTGACTTACCTCTTTTAACAGAGAGAAACGTCCCCTCCTCGACTGTCAGGTTATGAGCCTGAGGAATTAGTTTTATAAGGTATTGCTTGGTAAGGATTTACTGAGCTTGTTAAAAAACAGGTGTCCTAAAACTGTCTAATAGGTATCCAAAAATGGACACTTTTTGACAAATTCTGACAAAACAAAAAAATAGCCCAGATTAAAATAAATCAATCTGGGCTTAGTTTTATTGGTTGCGGAAACCGGGTTTATGTGTGATATTTGGCGAAGCCAATGTAAAGAATCCTGTTAAATACTTTTGCTTAAACCTTCTTGGAAGTTAAAAAACTTATAAAAGCTGACACGAAAGCTAATATTAGCATAGCTATTACCCCAAGTTGTCCAAAAAATATTGGCAAACTTGCAGCAATAATAAATACAGCTCCTACAATACGTGCTGTTTTAGCAGTAACAACTCTGTTTTTAGATGCTTTGAGTTTACCTCTAATTAATAGATATACTCCGCCAATCACCAATACTATTTGTAACATTTTAGCTCACCTCCTTATTTCAAAAAGATTGATAATTATAGCTTCAGCATCACCCTAAAATAAGCATTGTCAAGTAAACAATCCTTCCCTTTTATTATACTAAATTAAACCAAAAAACCAAAGACAAAATATCCGGCTGGCTTCAACAATAAAAAAACAACAGTTTACTCTCTACGTATTAATAAATTAACTTATCTAAATGAATAAGCTATTTTTTACATTTATAATTATTTTGGGTAACCGCGGGGGTTAACAATTTCTTTAGATACTAGCTTAAACTAGATTAGCTAGATACACTAGATAGTGAATTTCCAAATTCACAGTCACTGGAAGACGTATTTTGGCATTGAGTTTGACTATTAGGTATAAAACCCCTTTGGGTTGTTCACAATACGAAAGTACTGCTTGTTCAGGATTAAGTTTTACCTTTTTACCCATTAAGTTAAGTACATTATAGCATTTAATCCTTATAAAAAACAACTGATTATTTAAAAAGAACCCCCTGCTGCAGACGTCCTACTTGGGTACACCCTACATACTTGACTTAACCTGATAAATATGCTATCTAATTATTAATGGAAGAAAAAATAAAGAAGCTCGAGAAAGAGCTGGCTAAAGCTAAATCCCACCTGGAAATATTTTACGAACTTACCAAGGCGATGCGAAAAACTCTTCACCTTGAAGAAATTAGTTATATAATTTTAACCGGCTTAACTTCTCACCAAGGCCTCAGGTACAACCGTGCTTCCTTATTTTTTGTGAATAACGAAAATAAACAAATTGAAGGATTTATGGGTATCGGCCCGATGGATGGCAAAGAAGCAAAAGAAATTTGGCAGCATATCTCTGATCAGAAAAAAGATTTATACACTTTAATAGAAAATTATCATCTCCTGAAAAAAAATAAACAAAATCAACCTCGCTTTATGAAATTTATCCAATCTCTTCAATTCCCTTTAAATGAAAAAAGTGGCTTAATTTTCGATTGCCTAAAGAAGGATGCCCTCTGGATAAAGAAAGGTAATGCCCAATTAAAAAATGATCCTTTAATAAAAAAACTCGATTTAGATGAATTCATCATTGCCCCTTTACAAGTTAAAGGGGAAATTGCTGCAATATTTGTTGTCGACAACTATATAACAAAAAAAGAAATCAGCTCAGAAGATTTTAAAATATTTAAAATGTTTTCAGAGCAAGCAGCCGGTGCCCTGGAAAATTCATATAGTTTTGAATTAACTTTGACTAAGGCTCATACCGATTCTCTAACCGGCCTTTGGAATTATGGCTATTTTCAATACAGATTAGATGAAGAACTAGCCAAGGCGAAATCAACTAACCAAAATGTATCAGTATTGATGATCGATATCGATGATTTCAAAAAATATAATGATAATTTCGGCCACGTCCAAGGTGATAAGGCTCTTAAAAAAATTAGTCAAACTATTAAAGATAATTGCCGTAAAATCGACGTGGTCTGCCGTTATGGCGGCGAAGAATTTTCTTTAATTTTACCTGCGAACAATAAGAAAGAAGCTTATTTGCTAGCAGAAAGAATTAGAAAATCAGTCACAAAAAATAATATTTTAAATTATCGATTTACAGTAAGTATCGGAGTGGCTAACTTTCCTCAGGATGGAAGTGAGAAGAAAAAATTAACTAAAAAAGCTGATGATGCATTATATGCGGCAAAAAATGAAGGTAAAAACTGCACAGTTACCTGCTAAACAGATAAATTCCAAATTACAAATAACAAATTCCAAACAAATTACAAATCTCAAATCACAAATATAAAAAATCTAATATTGTATATTGTTTGTGGTTTGGTACTTGTAATTTGTTATTTTAGCAAGCTCACGACTGGAAATAGTTAGGTTTTGGTTTTCTCTTTATTTTCCTCTGCAAATTTCACTGAAACCAGTTTGGAAACACCTTTCTTCTGCATCGTAACTCCGTACAAAACATCAGCATTACTCATCGTCTTTTTGTTGTGGGAAATCAAAATGAATTGAGCATTGCGGGAAAAATCTTTTAAAATATGATTAAATCTATCCACATTCGCCTCATCTAGGGGTGCATCTATTTCATCAAGCACACACAACGGAGAAGGCCTTACGGTAAAAATAGAAAAGATTAACGCTATTGCAGTTAAAGCTTTTTCTCCGCCGGAAAGCAGCGATACATTTTGTAATTTCTTCCCCGGCGGCTGCACTTCAATTTCAACACCGGATTCTAAAAGGTCATTTGGATCTATCAAAATTAAGTTTGCTCTGCCTCCATTAAACAAAAATTTATAATTTTTCTTAAATTCTTTTTGGATCTTCTCAAAAGTCTCTAAAAATATTTGCCGAGAAGTCCGATTAATTTTATTTATTGCTTTCTTTAAATTATCTTTAGAAGTAACCAAATCCAGCCTTTGGCCTTCCAGGAAATCCCTTCTTTCTTTTAATTCTTGAAATTCTTCAATTGCGACCAAGTTCACCTCTCCCAAGGAATTTAACCTTTTTTGCAGCTTTTCTTTCTTTTGATCAAGATCTTCTCTCGAGTCCTCCGGCAACTCCAAGACAGAAAGGTCTACCTCTAAACTATATACCTGTTGCAGGTAATCTTTAATTTTTTCTTTTTCATATTCTAAGCTTTGCACTTTAAGCTTTTGATTATAAATAGTTTGCTGCAGTTTGTTCAATTCTTGTTTTAAATTATCAATTTTTTCCCGTTCTAAGGATGTTTCTTTATTTAAATTAAATTCTTTTTGTTGAAGCATTTCCTTTTTTTCAACAGAATCTTTAATGCTTTGGGCATCACGTTCGATTTCTTGTTTTAATTGATTGATTTTTTCTTGCAAAGAAGCAACCTGGCTAATACCTGATTCCTTTTCTGCTTTTACCTGTTGGATATTTTTGTTAAAACTTTCTATTTCTTCTTGTAAAAAATTAACTTTTGAACTAATACTGTTTTTTTCTTTATGCAATGATTCTTTTTCGGCCTTCATTTGAGCAACTTGAATATCTGTCTCTCTGATTTTTCTTTCTGTTTCTTCGATGGTAGCTTGCAAAGAATGAAGAGAATTATTTGCGTTATCTAACTCCTGGCCGCTGCTATTGGTAGATTGTTCAGCTTCTTCTCTATCTTTTTCTAATTTATTTATTTCTTCTAAAGTATTTTTAGTTTCTTCATCTACTAATTCATACTCTTCTTTTAATCTGGCAACTTCACGTTTAGCTGAATCTTTATCTTGCTGGGCCTGGCTAAGATTATGTTTATGATTCTCAATCTGACTGTCTTCAGAAGCAAGTTTATCATCTAAAGATTGTTTTTGGGCCGTTAAGGCCACTATTTTTTCTTTTATTTGCGAAATTTTTATTTCTAAATCTGTAATTTTTTGCCGCAATTGCTCTTCTTCAAAGGCAATTACTTTTGCTTCTAATTTTGCCTTAAAAACTCCTCCTTCCCGAATAAACTCTGCATTCTTTAAAGAAGCGACTAATTTATTAATATTGCCGGGATCTTTTTCAAAAATGACAGTAATGTTTTCTTTGCGAGAAAAAGTTTCATATTTACTGCGAAAATCTTTTAAGAATTGATAAGAAGCATTTAATTCAAAAAAATCTTTTTCTTTTTCCGATAAAGAATTTTTCAGATTTTCCATTTCTTGATTTATCTGGCTTTCTTCTTTGGCTAAGCCCTGTTTTTTATCTTTTAGTTGGTTTAATTGATCTAAAACAGCAGCATAAGCAGCTTCTGATTTTTCTAATTTTTCCGAATTATCAGAAAGCAAATTGTCAAGTTTACCTTTATCCAAAAGCAGTCTTTTTTTTCGGTTCAAGAGGGTAGAAATTTGAGCTTGAAGCTCAATTATTGAATTATGAGATTTTGATTTTTTTTCTTCTAAAATTAAGATATTCTCTTTTTGGCTTTTTAGGTCTTTTTGAGTTATTTTAATTTTTTCTGTGTTGTCCGCTTTATTTTTTTCCAAATTACTCAAATCGTGTTCCGATTTTATAAGTTCTTCCTCAATGGCATCGAGGCGCATCTTCTCTTCTTCTTTTCGTGTATTTTGATTATTAATTTTTTCTTCTAAAATTTTAGCCGACGAATCAAGCTGGCTGCTTCTTGCTTCTAATTCTTCGATTCTTTGACTGGAAAATTCAATATTATTTTGATATGTTTGAATTTGAGCTTGAGTTGAAACTACTAGCGTATTGGCTTGATCAAGCTCTTCTCTTAAAATTCTTTGCTTTTCATTTATATCTTTCAATCCACTGCTTAAGGAAGCTAATTGATTTTCGATATCAGCTTCTTTTTCTTTTGATGAGCTTAGGCTCCCGGCTGAATCCGTAATTTTCTTATCCAGTTCTTCTCTTTTTTTGGCCGCTATTTTTTTCTCAATTTCTATTAATTCTTCTTTAGTTTTTTTATACTTTTCTGCCTTCTCGGCCTGCCTTTCCAAATAACTAATTTGCCTTCTTACTTCTTTTAATATATCTTCAAGGCGGACAATATTATCATCAGCTTCTGCTAACCGCCTGAGGGCTTCTCTCTTTCTTTCTTTATATTTGACTATCCCGCTAGCTTCATCAAAAATTAAACGCTTATCTTCCGGCTTATAACTTAAAAAAACTTCAATCTTACCTTGCTCAACAAAAGAATAAGTTGATTCTCCAATCCCGGTTCCTAGAAATAAGTTTTGAACATCTTTCAGCCTCACCGGGCTCTTATTAATAAAATATTGGCTTTCCCCGGAACGATACAGCCTCCTGCTAATAACAACCTCATTGTAATTAATTGGCAGATACTTATCTTCATTGGAAAAATTCAAGCTGACTTCGGCATAATTTAAGGCAGGATAGTTTTCTGTACCGTTAAAGATAATATCTTCCATCTTTGTGCCCCGTAAAGATTTCGGGCTTTGCTCACCAAGGGCCCACTTAATCGAATCAACAATATTTGACTTACCGCAACCATTTGGGCCAACTACCGCAGTTATACCGGAATCAAATTTAAGGGAAGTTTTTTCGGGGAAGGATTTGAAACCAAAAAGATTTAATTCTTTTAAATACATAACATAAATCGAATCTATCGATTTAATACTTCTTTCAATTTATCGGAAAGAAGAGGGATTACTTTAAACAGGTCACCCACTATCCCATAATCAGCTACTTTAAAAATAGGCGCTTCGTGATCTTTATTAATCGCAATAATCAAATCCGATGATTGCATCCCCACTAAATGTTGAATTTGGCCGGAGATGCCGCAAGCAATATAAATTTTTGGGCAAACCGTACGGCCGGTTTGGCCGACTTGGTGAGAATAAGGTATCCAACCGGCATCTACACAAGCTCGCGAAGAGCCAACTGCCGCATCTAAGGTTTTTGCTAAATTCTCAATAATTTTAAAATTTTCCGGGCCGCCTAAACCTCTGCCGCCGGATACTATAATATCAGCTTCAGCTAAATTGATAGTTGATACATCTTCTTTGACAAAATCAAGAAATTTTATCCTTTGATCTACATCTTCTGAATCAAAAGATTCTTTTATTACTTTACCTTTACGTGAATTATCCGCTTTAGCCTCCGGCATTACTTTGTGTCGAACTGTTGCCATCTGCGGCCTAAAATTTGGCGAAATAATTTGAGCCATGATATTGCCGCCAAAGGCAGGCCTAGTTTGAATCAATATTTTCTTATCTTTATCAATCTCTAAACCTGTACAATCTGCAGTTAAACCAGCATAGCATTTTACTGCAATTCTTGCCGCTAAGCTTCTCCCGGTTGTGGTTGCCCCCGCTAATAAAATTTCCGGCTTGTATTTTTCAATTAATTCAGTAATTTTAGCTGTATAATTTTCCGATATATAATGAGCTAAATCCTTCGAATCCACTACATAAACTTTGTCTGCTCCCCGCTTAATTAATTCTTCTGCTTTTTCTTCAATATTATAACCTAATAAAATTGCAGAAACTTCTGTATCTAAATCATCTGCTAATTGACGGGCTTTATTCAAAAGTTCAAATACAACCGGAGCAATGTTCCCGTTTGAATTTTCCGCAAAAACCCAAACCCCTTTATACTCGGACAAATCTTTAGCTTTTTTGGTTTGCTCTTTTATTTTAATCGCATCAAATTTGCAGCTTTCCAGGCAAGCTTTGCAAAGTGTACATTTATCAAGATCAATTACAGCTTTTTTTGAAACTATTGTTATCGCGTTTACCGGACAAGCATTAATGCAAAGCCCGCAACCGGTACACTTATCTTTAATAATTCTAATTTTACTCATAAAATATCTTTAATTTCTCCCACCAGTTGATCAACTACATCTTCCGGCTCTCCTTGGAAAATCTTTCCCCCTTCTTTTTTCGGCGGGCTGAAAATCTTAACTACTTGAGTGGGAGACCCTTCGAGGCCAATTCCATTTTCTTTTATATTTAGATCACTGTTTTTCCAAACAGCTATTTCAGCAGCTTTTGCTTTCATTTTACCGCGTAAAGAAGGCATCCGCGGCTCATTAATCTCTTTTACTACGGTTATTAAAGCCGGTAACTGCACCTCTAACATTTCATAACCTTCCTCCACCAATCTTTCCACTATAATAATTTCAGGAGAAGTATCTAAATGGACAGAGTCTATTCTTCTTACATAGGTTGCCTGCGGCAAATTAAGATGAGTTGCAACGCCGGGGCCGACTTGAGCGGTATCCCCGTCAGAAGCTTGTTTTCCGCAAATAACTAAATCAAAATCTTTTATTTTTTGTAAGGCTTTAGATAAAATTAAACTTGTTGACCAAGTATCAGACCCGGCAAAAGCACGGTCGGATATTAAAATCGCTGAATCAGCCCCCAAAGATATCGCTTCCCGCAGCACTGCCTCAGCCTGAGGCGGGCCCATGCTGATAACTGTAACTTTGCCGCCAAATTTATCGCGAAGACGCAATGCTTCTTCAATCGCATAACTGTCAAAAGGATTAACAATCGACTCAACTCCTTCGCGAATTAATGTATTAGTTTCCGGATTGATTCTGACTTCGGTGGTATCGGGGACTTGCTTAACACAAACTACTATATGCATCTTTTAAAGCCTCTACTCTGTAAGCATTTTTAATGCTTGATTGTACTTATCTTTTGTTTTTTCTACAATATCTTCAGGCAACTCTGGTGCCGGCGGGGTTTTGTCCCAATTACAAGTTTCTAGATAATCTCTTACAAATTGTTTATCAAAACTAACTTGAGTCCGGCCGGGCTGATACTGATCTTTCGGCCAAAACCGTGAGGAATCAGGTGTAAGCACTTCATCTATCAGTATTATCCTGTTATCGGTAGTTTTACCAAACTCAAACTTTGTATCTGCAATAATTATCCCCTTTTTTTGAGCAT
>CAZSDJ010000053.1:0-8547 GCA_964605645.1 uncultured Planctomycetia bacterium | reverse complement strand
ATTCTTTTGCTTCTTGCCAACTTTGTATATCTTCAAATTTATCTATTTTCATATTCTTTTGACTTAGGACATAGGACTATAGACTTAGGACTTTACGAAAGTAATTGATGGTTTTTTTCAGGCCTTCCTCAAGCGGGATAGTTGGCTCCCAACCCAACAACTCTTTGGCTTTACTGATATCCGGTTTTCTTTTTTTGGGATCATCTTCGGGTAAAGGCAACTTTTTAATTTGAGAGCTGGATTTGGTTTCGGCTAAAACTAAATCGGCTAATTGTTTAATTGTAAATTCTTTTGGATTTCCTAAATTCAGAGGTAAATCATAATCATTTTCAGTTAATTTAATTAAGCCTTCTATTAAATCATCTATATAGCAAAAAGACCTTGTTTGATCTCCTTTACCGTAAATTGTTAAATGTTTACCTTTTAAAGCTTGAATTATAAAATTGGAAATTACCCGGCCATCATCGGGCTGCATGTTTGGCCCGTAGGTATTGAAAATCCTGGCTATCCTTACATCAACCTTATGTTTTCTATGATAAGCATAAGTTAAACTTTCAGCTGCCCGTTTACTTTCATCATAACAGGCTCTCGGCCCGATTGTATTTACATTACCCCAATACTCTTCTACTTGAGGATGAATTTGAGGATCTCCATAAACCTCAGAAGTAGAAGTAAGAAGAAATTTTGCCTTTTTATCTTTCGCAATCCCTAAACAGTTGTAAGTACCTAGGAGGCCTGATTTTAAGGTTTTAATCGGGTAACCCAAATAATATTTAGGTGAAGCAAGGGAAGCAAGATGGAAAACCCAATCAAGATCTTCTTTAACATATAAAGGATTGGAAATATCAAATTCAATAAATTTAAAATTTTGGTTATAAATAAGCTCCTGAACGTTATCTTTTGAACCGGTAATACAATTATCTACACAAATAACAAAATGGCCTTGATCAAGAAGTCTTTTGCATAAATGGGAGCCGATAAATCCTGCCCCACCGGTAATAAGTATTGTTTTTTGCGTCATTGAGTTTTTTGCATTCATTGTGTTTATTGCGTTTATAGGGTTATTTGCGTAAATATTTTATTAAGTTTGAAACCATCCTACAGTTTTTTCTAAGCCCTGTTTAAAATTAATTTTTGGCTGCCAACCTAATTCTTGTTTAGCTTTACTGATATCAGCAGAAGTTTTTCTTACATCACCGGCTCTGGGCGGAAGGTACTCTGCTTCTATTTCTTTTTTGGTAAGTTCTTTTAATCTTTGATAAAGATGATTTACCGAATAAGGCCTGCCGCAGCCAATATTAAAAACCTGGCCGCCAATATTATTTTTAGCCAAAGCCAAAATATTGGCATCTACCACATTACCAACATAGGTAAAATCTCTTTCCTGATTTCCATCGCCGTAAATCGGCGGTTTTCTGCCTCCAAGCAAAGAGGTTATAAATTTAGGAATTACTACCGCATACCTATTTTCAAGTGACTGGCGCGGGCCAAATATATTAAAATAACGTAGACTCACCACCTCAAAATCATAAAGAGTAGTAAAAACATAGCCGTATTGTTCCACCGTAAGTTTGTTTGCGGCATAAGGAGATATCGGAGATGGCAGGTCGGTTTCTTTTTGGGGAAAAGTAATGCGTTCTCCGTAAACTGAACTGCTTGATGCAAACACTATTTTTTTTATCCCTTTGGCTTTTGCTTTTAAAAATAATTTTAGAGTTCCTGTAACATTGACTCTGTGGTAATCAAGAGGCCTCTCCACTGATTTCGGCACACTGCGTAAAGCTGCTTGATGGCAAACTAAATCAATATTCTCTAACGCCTCATCTAAGGCTGTATCATCAGTTAAATCTTTTTCGATAAATTTAATTTTATCTAAGCTGTGTTTTATATTTTCCAACTTACCAGTTATTAAATTATCTAAAACAGTCACTTTAGCCCCTAATTCTACTAATCTATCTGCAATGTGAGAGCCGATGAATCCGGCTCCACCGGTGACTAAAATGCTCTTGGCTCTTAGCTCATTGCTCATATGTACTTCTTAAATTTTTATAGTTTATAAACTTTCTTCCAATAATTCTTTAGTGATCTGGCTTTTTTATCTAACCACTTTTTATTTTCTTGATACCAGTTGATAGTTTTATCTAGGCCTTGATCAAAATCATTTTTTGGCATCCAACCTAATTTTTTAAGTTTATCGCAATTAACTGAATACCTAAAATCATGGCCGGGCCGGTCTTTTACAAATTGAATTAAATCTTTTGATTTTCCTAATTTTTCAATAATTCTTTCGGCTACTTCAATATTTTTTTTCTCATTTGAGGTACCGATATTATAAATTTCGCCTAACTTTCCTTTGTTTAAAACTACAAATATCGCCCGGACACAATCCTGGACATATAACCACTCTCTTATCTGCTTTCCTTTTGCATATACAGGAACTCTTTCATTCCGTAAAGCTTTATAGATAATTACCGGTATAAATTTCTCCGGATATTGCCCCGGGCCATAATTATTTGATGGCCTTACAATTATTGCCGAAAAATTATAGGTATAAATATAAGCTCTTACAAAAAAATCAGCCGCGGCTTTAGATGCTGAATAAGGAGAATTGGGCATAAGGGGAGAATTTTCAGTAAATTTACCCTCTTCTATTTTGCCATAAGTTTCATCAGAACTTATGTGTATGAAACGTTTAACATTAAATCTCTTCGAAGCATCTAGTAAAAGTTGTGTTCCTTTAATATTTGTTTCTACGAAAGAAGTTGCGTCTTGTATGCTCCTATCTACATGGGTATTATGGCAAACTATATTTCCTATTCCGCAAGCAAAATTATAACTTTTTTCTACTTCTAGATCATAAACCCACCCTTCATATTCTATTTCTTCCTTTTTCCTCTTTGTTAACCCATAATGTTGGCCGCATAGCTCAGTTTTAAATTCCCAGCTTCTTTTACAGTTCTTTCTATCGCACTCAAACACTTTAAATTCTTTTCCCTGTAATGTTAAAAGGAAACTGACTTGATTCGCTAATTTGTAAGAAGTTGTGGAATACCGGCCATCTTTGGTGCCATCGCCTTCGAGTAATTTTTTCCAAAAAAAGTTTTGCTGATCAAATTCCAAGTCAAAAATCCAGTCTGGAAAGAATTTTCCATCACAATATTTTCCACAATTCTTTACCAAATAATTAAAGAATTCTTTATTAGATACTTGTAGATAGTAGACGTCTTTACGTCCTTTCTTTCTATGTTTACCGACATAGAACTTTAAAGCAAATTCTTTTTTGATTAGTTCTCCTATGTATTCAATCCACTCCTTGGCAGTTTGATTAATTTCTATAATGTAGCCGCCATTAGCTTTATTGAAAGTAACATTCCCCTCTGTTATATAAGCTGCTAAAATCTCCAAAAGTGCTAAGCTTTTTCTCTTACATTTTTTTCGTATTCTATTTATCTCTCTAATAACTAACAATTCCGGATTATTATTTGGATTAGTCAACTCAAGATTTGAACTATAAATCGAATGGTTTGGAGTCGCTTCTATAATTCCATGCTTCTGAATTAATTTTATAATCTTACCTTTATACCAATGCCGAGTGATTGCTCTAACGGGCATCCATTGCCCACCATTCAAAAAACTTAAAACTTTTGTCTGTTTGCCTCTTAAAAATATCGCTTCCCCTCTTTCATTTTTTTGAGGCTTATTATTTTTAGCCTGTTCCTTCCACAGCTCACCAAACATAATCATTCTCGTCCCTATTGTGGGAACAGATTGGACTGGAACGTAAATATCCTCAGGAATGCTTTCGGCAGCAAAATTAACTACATAATCTGGTCTTTCCTTGGCAAAAATAGATTCCATTGCCAGCCTTTTACAGATATCTGTCTGATAAAATTTATATCTTTTCTCAATACCGGCCAGCCTTTTTAGGTCACCGCAGTAGGTAAGTTTATCTACAACTATCGGCTTTAATCCTCTCTTAACTGCTTCTTTTACAAAGTGGCTGCCAATAAATCCGGCTCCACCCGTTATTAGGATTTTAGGTACTTTTTTACGCATTCTTCTAAGGCCTCTTTGATATTTCTGACTGGGAAGCCGGTTTTGGCTAATTTATCTGTAGACATTACTAAATTAGTTCTTACCATATTCAGGTTCTCCGGTTTAATAGTTTGGTAATGATAGTCGGGTTTATATTTTTTATATACTTCAAGAAGCTGCGGATAGTTGAGGCCTCCCTTATTTACCGTATTATAAATTCCTCTGGCGTCAATTTTAATTAAATGTTTCAGCATCTCTATAAAATCGGGAAGATAAGTTACTGAATTGGGGATATCAATTATTTTCTGAAAAGATAAAAGCTTGTTTAGAATATTTTTTGGATTAGGTTGATTATCTAAAGGGATTCTCAGCCGAGTAATTAGAATATTTGCCCTTTCCAAAAGACTGCTTAAAGCTTTTTCTGCATAAATTTTTGTCCGAGAATAATAAAGATCAAAAAAATCAGGTTCGTCTTCTTCTGTTATTGGATTATCTTTTTTATAATCATAATGGTAAATACAGCCACTGCTAATGTGAATAAGTTTTATGTTTTTTCGTAAAGCTGCTTCTGCAAAAATAATCGGGACATAAGTATTAGCAAAAAGTGCTTTATCTTTATCTTTTTCGCAATCATCAACATTGTTTTTACCCGTATAACCTATACAATTTATAATAATTTTAGGATTAAATTTATCTACTTCTTCTAATGCATCAGATAAATTATTTATTCTTTTCTCAGTAATTTTACAATCAAAGGCGGTTTGTAATTTTTTACCGATAAAGCCTTTACCAAATATAAGTACTTCTTTATTCATCTCTTATAATGATCTCTAAATATTTTTGATGATCATTCCCCAACGCTTTAGCTAATTGAAGCAGCTGGTTTTTATCAATATAGCCTTTACGATAGGCGATTTCTTCAATGCAACCAATCTTATAACCTTGACGCTCTTCAATGGTTTTTACAAAGATTGATGCATCAATTAATGAATTAGGAGTGCCGGTATCAAGCCAAGCATAGCCTCTTCCTAATAGCTCTATGTTTAATTGCTTTCGCTGGAGGTAATCATTGTTGATATCTGTAATTTCTAACTCCCCTCGGGGAGATGGTTTAATCTTTTTAGCCAGATTAACCACTTGATTATCATAAAAATACAAGCCGCTTACTGCATAATTTGAAGGAGGATTTTTAGGTTTTTCTAGTATCGATATTGGTTTTTGATGTTGATCAAATTCAATAATTCCATAACGCTTTGGGTCTTTTACTAAATAACCAAAAACTGTTGCCCCAGTTTTTATCTTTGCCGTTTTTTCTAATATTTTTATTAAATTATGCCCATAAAAAATATTATCTCCCAAAACCAAACAAACTGAATCATCTCCAATAAAGCTTTCGGCAATCAAAAAACTTTCCGCTATCCCTTTCGGCTGATTTTGAATTGTATAAGAAATCTTAACTCCAATTTGTGAACCGTCTCCAAAAAGACTCTTAAACGCTTCTAGGTCACTAGGCTTTGTAATAATTAAGATATCTTTTATTCCCGCTAACAAAAGCACCGATAAAGGATAATAGATTAATGGTTTATCATAAACCGCAAGCAAATGTTTAGATACAGCTTTAGTTACCGGATAAAATCGTGTCGCCTTGCCACCGGCTAAAATTATTCCTTTCATTTATAACCTCACCACATTTTTATAATTACGTTTATAAACATTTCTGGTATCGAATATTAATTTGGCATTTTTTTGAATCTTTGCGTAATTAACTTTGCTGTGATCTGTAACTACAATTACGCAATTATATTTTTTTATATTTTTGGCACTCAGCGCTGCTCTTTTTAACTGAATATCGTTAATATCAAGATAGGGGATAAGCGGGTCATAGTAATCCACTTTGGTTTTTATTTTTTGCAGTTTTTCAATGATATCTAAAGCCGGCGATTCTCTTAAGTCTTTTACACCTTTTTTATAAGTTATGCCTAAAATTAAAATTTTAGTGTTAGCAATTTTCTTTTTTCCTAAAGCTTTCTCCACGCGATTAATTACATATTGGGGCATAAAATGGTTCATATAGGAAGCTAAGTCCACCATTTTTGTTTTAAAGCCTAATTTTTTTGACTTCCAAGATAAAAATTTAGGATCACAAGGAATGCAATTATGAACAATGGTTCCGTAAGAAGTTACTATTGTATGTGTATCTTTTACTTCTGCAGAATAAACATAATTTCCTTTTATTTTTTGGATGAACTTAATTTTTGAAGATGCAAAATTATTATACGTACAAAAACCTTTAGGAGCAATTACTTTTCTATTGTTGTTCAAATAAGATTGTATTTTTCCTAATTTTTCCCCTAAAAATATATCTTTTAATTTATTAATCTGTTTATAACCAAAAATATATAATAAACCTTCTCTTTTTTTAAAGGTGGGTGCTATGCCGAAATCTTGAAGAATATAAACTACTTGCTGAAATAACTTTTTACTTGATGAAAAATAATTAATTCCACATGTATTACGATGGTGATAATACGACTTACCGTTTTTCTTATAGTGATGCTTTCCTGTCTTTAAATCAACTCCACCATCTCCTCTCAAAATACCTTTTAGAAGCTCTTTTATATGCAGACTAGACAACTCTAAAAACTTTGAAGGTATATTCATATCATAACAATCTTTGCCGCATTTTAAGATATCATTAATTAGAAAACCAAATATATTAGAAGATACTTTAATATAAGACGATTTCCAAATTTTTGAATTATATAAAGAGTATTTTATTTCTAGTTTTTTCAATAAATTACATACATCATATATGTATTCTTTCTCATTGCTATTGAAACAAAATCTAACTCTAAAAGATTTATCTTTTGTAAGGCAACCCTCGCTTAAATAATAACCTAGTAACCTGCAAAAATCATTATCTACCTCTAATACTGCTGGAATTTGATTAAAAGAAGGGCCTCGCCCTGAACAAAGATAAAGATCCTTATGATTAACCTTAAAAATATTTCTAGCTTCCGCTTGTAGAAAATATTCAAAAGGCAAGAAATTATAGCGAATATAATCTGTGTAATATTTAGTTTTAAAATTAAGTTGATAGACCTTATCTTTTATTTGTTTCCAAGAAAAGTTTTTAGGCCTGATACGTATTTTTTTTGTTAATTCCGGATAATCAGATAATTCTTTAATTAAATCGATTTCAGGATTGATAATTTTTTCATTTTTAATTTTAGATTTTAGAATAAAAGGCAGGCTTTCTCCTATTTTTAATTGATGAGCAAATTTTATTTTTAATTTATCGTCTTCAGTCACAAACATAGGATGCTTGTCTGTAACTACTAGTTTTCTGTTTCCTGCTGTTGTTATCTTAAATAAATCATCCTCTGTTTTTCTTTTTGAAAGTAAATCAATTGGTTTAAAAACAACTTTATTTTCTTTTGCATCAAAAGTCATCATTTTATAATCAGAATTAGGTTTAATGTATTCGGTGCCAAATAGATTTTTTCTTAAAGAAACTTTCTCTTTTATGACTTTTTTTACAAAATCATTTAATGTTATAACTTCAATCCCTTGGTTACTTTTGATATAGATAAATTCTTTGCCCCCTAGGCAATGTCCCCCGATGCCGGGGCCGGGATAAAAGGACATAAAACCAAATGGTTTAGTTGACGCTGCCGCAATTACCTCCCAGATATTTATGCCCAGCTTTTCTGCTACCATTGTAAACTCTGAAATTAAAGCGATATTTACCAACCGATAAGTATTTTCAAGCAGCTTAGAAGTTTCGGCAACCTCCGGGTTAGATACCGGATGAACTTTTTTTATTATCTGAGAATAAAGAGCTTTTGCTAACTGAGTTGACTGGGAAGAAAGTCCCCCCACTAATTTCGGTATTTTAGTTATCGGGTGCAATTTATCGCCCGGATTTACTCTTTCCGGAGAAAAACAAAGAAAAAAATCTTTTTCTTCGCACAATCCGCTTTTCTTAAGCTCCGGTAAAACTACTTCTCGGGTAGTTGTAGGGTAAGAGGTACTTTCTAAAATTATTAACTGCCCCGGCCTTATCTGTTTTTTAACAGTTTTTGCGGCCGCCTTGACAAATGATATATCCGGTGTTTTTACTTTACGTAAAGGGGTAGGGACGCAGATTATTATGATATCGGAATCTTTTAATATTTCTTTTTTATCTGTAGGAAAAAACTTATTTTTTTTAATTAATTTTAAAACATCTTCCGGCACAATATCTATAATATATTTTTTTCCTTGTTTAAGTTTATCAATGCGCGAAATATTTGTATCGAGTCCATAGACAAAAAATCCTTTTTTGGCAAAATTAACCACCAACGGCAAGCCGACATAACCAAGGCCGACTACACAAATTTTTGCCTGCTTTGAACTTATTTTTTGCTTTAGCTGTCTATAGTTGTTCATTTCTTAGTCCTAGGTCCTAAGTCGTGAGTCCTAGGTCGTTTTAAATATTTAATAAATCCACCAATTAAACGCTTAGTTTCT
>CAZSDJ010000052.1:0-8620 GCA_964605645.1 uncultured Planctomycetia bacterium | reverse complement strand
GCCATTTTTACCTTTGAAGGGGATAAAACTACCTCACTAAATCTTACACTAAGAAGCTTGTTTTTCTTAAATTTCCACCGTTATTCTAAATCAGGTTCGATTTTTTTTGAGCGGAATTTTTTCTTCTCAGCTCTTTTCTTCTTATTTTCTAACATCTTTTCTTTGGCTCGTTTTGACCGTTTTCTCTTTTGCTTTCGTATTTTATTAATTTTTTTCTGTTTTTCTGATTCTTGTTTTAATCTTATCGCTTCAATTTTTAGAACAATGATTCTTCGTGCAAAAAAACGATTTTCTTGCCGAGAACGGCTGCTTTGGCATTTAACTTCGATGCCGGAAGGAATATGTTTGAGATAAACACAGGAGGCGGTTTTATTTATTTTCTGGCCGCCTTTACCGCCACCCTTGATAAACTTTTCGGCTAAATCTTTCTCTTTTACCCCAAGCACCTTCATTTTTTTTCTTAGATTTTGCTGCTTAGATTTACTTATTCCTGCCATAATTAAACTCGCCTAAATTAATTATTTACTTTATCCAATGATGATGACTTTTGAAATAAATCTACATTGCCCTTGTTTTTACCAAAGAATGATCCGAGTGTTGGTTGAAGAAATTTTTGATAGAAAAAAACGACCCCCCAAATTATTAATCCCACAATCACTATTTTCTTTATCATCTGCCTCAAACCTCCTTATTTATTATAATAAATACTTCCAGATGTTTGGTATTATGTTATAATTAATGTGATGAAATACAAAAATGAGCAAGCAAAAATTAAATTCAATATTTTTTTAAAATCATTAATAATTGTGGTCAAAAAAGTTTCTCTTATTTTGCTCACCGTTGTTTTGATAATAGCCATATTCATTTCTATTAGTTTTTTCCGCAATGTTGTTTTCGGAGAATCATCAATGAGTGAATTTAAAAATAACTTTTTTGGTATCCCTACCAAAAAACTACTTCAAATAAATCACCAAATAGAAAATCAATACGATACCCTTAAGCAATGGTTCAGTAATCTGAAATCAAGAATATCTTCATAGCCCTTACTTAAATCGGGATATTTTTTAACATTTGAAAATCTTTTTTTAAAACATCGATCATGCCCGGGTTGTAAGTTGCACTTGCCGGATGATAAAAAGGTATAATTTTTAAAGAATTTATTTTTGGCGGGATAAAAATCTTTCCGTGAATTTTTCCGATCGGTTTAACTTTAGCGGCTAAATTAAATTTTTGCATTATAAATGAAACTGCAAAATTACCTAAACAACAAATAATTTTAGGCTGAATCACTTTTAACTGGCGAATAAGGTAAGGGGTGCATATTTTTATTTCCTCCGATTTTGGGTTGCGATTCTGAGGGGGGCGGCATTTTAAAATATTTGCAATATAGATATCTTTTCTTTGATACCCCGAGACTTTCAGTAATTCATCCAATACACCTCCGGCTTTACCACAAAAAGGTATCCCTTCCAAATCTTCGTTTCTTCCCGGAGCTTCGCCAATAAACAATAAATTTGCTTGTTGGTTTCCTTCCCCCGGCACATGGTTAGTACATGAGTCTCCCAGGGGGCATCGCCGGCATGATTTTATCTCTAAATTAATTTGTTCTAAATTTTCTTTATCCACTTCATTTCTAGGCAGCATAAATTATCAAAATACCAATTGCTAAGGTAATTGCTGCCAGCAAGCGTAACTTTGAATTTTTACTGTCTGCAATATTTTTGGCAAAAGATATCATCTGAAAACGAAACGAAGTAAAAATTAATATTCCTTTGATTGTACTAATTACTCCAATCAATATTATCAGCCAAAAAGCACGGCAATTTGATGCAGCGATTAAAAACAAAACTCCAATAACAATACACAACAATCCTCCAAAATAAAGATGGTTTTTGGTAACCCAAAATTTTACCATCTTTTTCAGCAAAGACGTTTTAGCTAAAAAAACCGCACCTTCAGCTACCAAAATAATCCCAATCAACTTAACCAAAGCTTCCATTTCTTACCTCCTTTCGTTTAATGTTTAAATTATAACAAAAAATATTAAATTTGTATATCAATTTACACTGATTAGATTCAGGTTGAGGTTGAAATATGATGGTTAGCTTTTGAGGAGGAAAAAACGGATATGCTTCAGAACACGTTGACGCGCAGCTGCATTAATTTTAGTAAATTTTAAAGCGATCAAGTAAGGAAGGCCGGGATTATCGGTTTCGTTTCTCCGCAATACTTTTGCTTCGGCAATTATTGGCACTTTTTCTTCCGGGACATAAATCCCTAATTTTACCGTTTCTCCGATTGCCATCTTCTGTTTTGTAAAAAGGCAAATTCCATCTTGAGAAATATCTTCAGTTAAAGAATTAGATTCAAAAAGATATTTTGGTGAGCAGCGAACAACTGATAACCTATCTTTGAGCCGAAATGATTTTCTTCGTTCTCGTCGCATAATCGCCTCCTACTTAAGGATACCATAAATTTTACCAGCAAAAAAGTATTATTATTTATTAATTGGAACCGTTTTCAATTAACATTTTATTTAGCATCATCTATTTAATATAAAATAATTGAACTGTCTTAGAATATACGTATAATGTAAATAAAGGAGAAAATAAAATGTTAGCTTTATTCGGTTTATTTGCAATTATACTCATTTCGATTACCGTAATTAGGATTGCTGCGATTGCTTTTGAACTCACCGGCCTTTCACCGGAGGTTGCAACCTTCCAAGCCCAATCTGCATTTTCCGGGGTCGGCTTTACTACTGAGGAATCGGAAACAATAGTTTCTAATCCGGTGCGAAGAAGAATCACCCGTATTTTAATGCTTTTGGGAAGCGCCGGAATTACCACAACAATCGTTACTTTAATTTTAACCTTTTTAGGTGAATCTTCCCAAACTGTAACAACTAGAATAATAGTTTTATTTTTAGGATTAATTATTATCTTTTGGCTGTCAAAATCAAAAATTATTTATTCGGGTATGGAAAAAGTTATTAAAAAAGCATTAGCCCGCTATACCTCATTGTCTTTATTTGATTATCAAGAAATTCTCGGCCTCCGGAAAGGTTACACAATAAGTAGAATCAAAGTAAATAAAGGCAACTGGCTGGTAAACAAAGAACTGCATGAACTAAATTTACATATGGAAGGGGTATTAATATTGGCTGTAAATAGATTGGTCAATGGCAAAGAAAAATTTATCGGCGCGCCTCAAGCTCACACTCAAGTTAAAGAAGATGATTTTTTAATTTGTTACGGCCGCGGCCAAACAAGCAAGCAATTATCATTACGAAGCACGGGCAAGAAAGGAGACTCAGAACATTTTGAGGCTGTAGAAAAAGAAAGGAAGATTTCCGAGGCAGAAAGAGAAACCGGCCAAACTTTAGAATCATAAATTAGTTTCAAACCAATCTCTAATTTTTCCTCCTTCAATAATAAATACTATGACCTTCCCTGATTCAGTTTGGTGAGGAAAAGTCAAATATTGTTTATTATTTCTTTGATAAGAACTAATAAGATTTTCTTGCCTAAACCCGTATAGGCTTAAATTTTCCGCCGGCATCCCCTCATAGATAATCCCTAAATCAGCAAGAGTTTCTTTTTTGGTTTTACCTGAAATGTCAAAAGGAACTGTATAGGTGTAATCTTTATATTTACCTTCTTCCGTTATAACTACTAGCGGAGACTTTATACAGCCTATCAAATTAAAAATAATTATAAAAATAATAATATTCATACTAGCATTAATTATATTAACACCGAGAAAGAAAAAATCAATATTTAGAATAAAATATAGTTAGATTTTTGGCAAGTGGCTTTCTCCCATCAGGTAAGAATCAACTGAATGCGCAGTTCGGCGGCCTTCAGTTATCGCCCAAACAACCAAAGATTGGCCGCGGCGGCAATCTCCGGCAGAAAATATGTTTTTTTTAGAAGTCATATAATTTGAATCTGTTTGAACGTTGCCCTTTTTATCCAGTTTTAGGCCTAAGTTGTCAATTAAGCCAGAATGATGAGGCCCAAGAAAACCTACAGCAATAATCACCAAATCAGTTTCAATTTCAAAATCAGAATTGGGAATCTCCTGAATAAGAGGACATCCTTTTTTATCCAAATCCATTTTAATCTTTTTGCAGGCAATCTTATTTACCCTCCCCCCTTTTCCTTTTCCGCCAGGTGCGGATCCGCCCTTGGCGGAAAACTCCTTGGTAAGAATCGACCAAAGACGCTGTCCGCCTTCAAGGTGCGAACTAGAGGTTTTTAAAAGCAAGGGATATTTTGGCCAGGGATCAGATTCAGCTCTACATTCAGGCGGTTTAGGCAACAACTCAATTTGAGTTACACAACTTGCTCCTTGCCGATTAGCCACCCCTACACAATCTGCCCCGGTATCTCCCCCACCGATAACTAATACTTTTTTCCCTTTAGCATTAATTTCTTTTTCCCTGGCAACATTCTTTTTATTAACTTTTTGATTAGCACAAACAAGATAGTCCATAGCAAAATGAATTCCTGCCAGGTCTCTTCCGGGCAATTTAAGATCTCTGGGCACACTTGAGCCAATTGCTAAAACTATTGCATCAAATTGTTTTTTAAGTGTTTTGATTTCTGAACCTTTTTCAATATACTTATTAAAAACAAATTCTATGCCTTCCTTTTTCATAATCTTTATTCTGCGCTCAATAATTGATTTTTCTAATTTAAAATCAGGTATCCCGTAACGTAAAATTCCTCCGGCAGCATCGTCTTTTTCAAAAACTGTTATTTTGTGGCCCGCTTTATTTAACTGGTCCGCCGCAGCTAAACCAGCTGGCCCCGAACCAATAATTGCTATTTTTTTACCAGTTCTTTTTTTAATTAATTTTGGTTTTAAAAAACCTTCCTCAAATGCTTTTTCTGCAATTGCAAGTTCATTTTCTTTAATCACAACCGGATCATCGTTAATCCCTAAAACACAGGAGTATTCACAAAAAGCCGGACATAATCTTCCGGTTATTTCCGGAAAATTATTAGTAGCAAAAAGATAATCACTAGCATCTTCCCATCTACCCAAGGCAAGAGCATCGTTCCATTCCGGGATATAATTGCCTATCGGGCAAGCCCAATGACAAAATGGCGTCCCGCACTCCATACAGCGATGCGCTTGCTCCCTTGAGTGTCGGCTTGAAGGTAAAATAGCCGCTTCTTTAAAATCAACAACCCTTTCACATACAGGACGATAGGGAGCGTTTTTTCTGCTTGTTTTTAAAAAAGCTTTTCTGTCTTTTTCCATTTTTTTATCTCTTTATATTTAAGATTAGCCATCCGAACTCTCACTAATTCCTAGCTTTTCCTCTATTCTTTTTTGATCTAATACCTTTTTATATTCAATGGGCACAACTTTTATAAAATTATAAAATTCACTTTCAAAATTATCTAAAATCCGAGAAGCTGCAGTACTGTTTGTATATTTTTTATGGAGTGTCAACAAATTATTAATAGTACTTTTGTCTTCTTCTTTCACTTCTTCGATATCAACCATCCCCAAATTACATTTTTTTCCAAAATTTTCTAATCTTCCATAGATATAAGCTACCCCGCCACTCATCCCCGCGGCAAAATTTCTTCCGGTTTCACCAAGCACAACTACTATCCCGCCGGTCATATACTCACAACCATGATCACCGACCCCCTCTACAACAGTTTCTAACCCCGAATTACGAATACAAAACCTTTCACCTGCTATACCATTGATGAAAGCTTGTCCAGAAATTGCTCCGTAAAAAGATGTGTTTCCAATTATAATATTTTTCTCCGGTCGATAATCGGCGGGAGGCTCGGGGTAAATAATAATCTTTCCTCCGGAAATTCCTTTACCCACATAATCATTGGCCAAACCTTCTAATTTAAAAGTAATCCCTTTTGCCAGCCAAGCACCAAAACTCTGGCCCGCTACTCCTTTAAAATTAATATTAATTGTATCGTGACTCAACCCATTTTCTCCAAACCTTTTGACCACCTCATTGCTTAGCATCCCCCCGGTAGTACGGTTAGTATTATTGATTTTCATATTTATATTTGTAGATTTTTGCCCCCTTAAGCTTTGTTGGGAAAGTTTAATTAATCCTTTATCTAATACTAAATCAATTCTATGATCTTGCTTCCTTTGGCAATAGACTCCTGTTCCTTTAGAAACCTTTGGTTTGTGTAATATTTTTGAATAATCTATATTTTTTGCCTTATTGGGAATAATATTTCGATTCGGTTCCACTAAATCTGTCCTGCCGATTAACTGATCAATTTTTTTTATTCCTAACTGCGCCATTATGGCTCGTGCTTCCTTGGCCACAAAATGAAAATAGTTTACGACATGATCCGGATCACCATCAAAACGTTTTTCTAAAATTTTATCTTGAGTAGCAATGCCTAAAGCGCAATTATTAAGATGACAATGCCTAAGCATTACACAGCCGGACACAATCAAAGCAGCGGTGCAAAACCCAAATTCCTCTGCCCCTAAAATTGCAGCCATAATTACATCTCGCCCGGTTCGCATCTGGCCATCAGTCTGCAGCCTTACTCTATCGCGTAAATTATTTAAAACTAAAGTCTGATGGGTCTCCGATAAACCTAATTCCCAAGGCAGGCCAGCGTGAAAAATTGAACTTTTCGGAGAAGCTCCGGTACCCCCGTCACCGCCTGAAATTAATATCATATCAGCATGGCCTTTAGTGACACCGGCTGCTATTGTACCGACCCCAATTTCAGAAACTAACTTTACGCTAATCCTTGCTTGAGGATTCAAATTTTTTAAATCAAATATTAACTGAGCTAAATCTTCAATAGAATATATGTCATGATGCGGCGGCGGTGAAATCAAAGTTACACCCGGGGTAGTATAGCGAGTTTTCGCAATTATTGCACTTACCTTGTGTCCGGGTAGTTGGCCGCCCTCACCCGGTTTTGCCCCTTGAGCTATTTTTATTTGTATTTCATCAGCATTAGCTAGATAATTTGCAGTTACTCCAAATCGTCCCGAAGCAACTTGCTTTATCGCGCTGCGCAAAGAATCCCCGGAAGGCAATTGGATAAAACGTTGCGGGTCCTCTCCCCCCTCACCGGTATTTGACTTCCCCCCAATTCTATTCATCGCAATTGCTAATGTTTGGTGCGCCCCTTTTGAAATAGAACCAAAACTCATTGCCCCGGTCGCAAAACGCTGCAAAATTGATTCAAGCGGCTCAACCTGATTTAAGTTAATTGCTTTTTTCTTTTTAAATTTTAATCCGGCCCTTAAAGTAGTTAAATTAGAGCTCTGGTCATCAATAATTGCTGCAAACTTTTGATAACGCCGATAATCATTATTTCTAGCTGCATCTTGTAGCGCAGAGATGCTTTCCGGATTCCAGAGATGAAACTGGCCATCACGTCGATAAGCATAAACACCGCCTGAGGATAGTATCTTAATCGGATTCCGGTCTGGATAACCTTTGCGATGCTGCGAAATAGTTTCTTCGGCTAATTGGCTAAAACTTAAACCGCCAATTCTCGAAGTTGTTCCAGAAAAACACTTATTTACAATCTGATCGGACAGACCTAAGCATTCAAAAATCTGTGCGCCCCGATAGCTAGATAAAGTAGAAATTCCCATTTTTGAAAGAATTTTTTTCACTCCTTTTTCAACAGCTCTCCGGTAATTCTCTTTAGCCGTAGCTTTTGATAAATTTATTTGGCCTGCTTCAACTAAATTATCAATAGCGTGATAAGCAAGATAAGGATTGATACAATCAGCTCCATAACCAAATAACAAAGAAAAATGATGCGTCTGAAAAGCTTCAGCACTTTCTGCAATTAAACCAACTTGAGTTCTTAAAGAATTTTTGACAAGATGATGATGAACTCCACCCACAGCAAGTAAAGATGGTAGCGCGGCTTTTTTTTGGTTAACACCGCGATCAGTTAATATGATAAAATCATATCCTGTCTCTACCACCAATTGCGCTTCTTTAACAATTTGATTTAACCTTTTTTTGAAATTGCTTTTTTTATTGATTTCAAAAAGTAAGGAAATCTTTTTCACTTTAAAATCTTTTTTAGTTAAGTTTTCAATTTTAGATAAATCACTATTTGATAAAATTGGCCTTTGAACATACAATTTATGACAATGTTTGGCAGTTTCTGTCAAAAGATTTTGTTGTGAACCCAAATAGGAATCTAGACTCATCACAATTTCTTCCCGAATCGGATCAATTGCGGGATTTGTAACCTGAGCAAACAACTGCTTAAAATAATTAAATAATAATTGAGGCTGTTTTGAAAATACAGCTAAAGGAGTATCATCGCCCATAGAGCCTGTAGGCTCTTTAGCATCTTCAACCATCGGTTTTAAGATTTCTTTTAAATCTTCTCGGCTATAGCCAAAACAAGCCAGCAACGGCAATAAATCATTTTCTTTCTTAGTTATCGAGGGAAACTTCAAGTCTAGGAGATTATCTAAATTTTCTTTTATCCATTTACCATAAGGAGCTTGGTTAGCTATTTCTTCTTTTATAGCTTGATCTTGAATAATTTTTCGTTTTTTGGTATCAATAAAAAATATTTTTCCTGGCTGAAGCCGGCCGGAATAAAGAATATCATTAGCT
>CAZSDJ010000051.1:0-9215 GCA_964605645.1 uncultured Planctomycetia bacterium | reverse complement strand
CCTTAAACATTTTAAGGCCGCTAAAAAACTACCTACTAAAACTTGACACAGTGATAATCCAATATATGCTTGACAGAAAAAATACTTATGTTATAAAAGAGTGATTTAGCTTAGAGGTGTTGTCCCTTTCCGAATGATGATAAAAAAAATTAGTTTTAATTCAACTAAAAAAAAGTATGCCGGAAGATTACATAAAGGCTAGAATTGCATTAGAAGATGGCACTATATTTAAAGGTTTTTCATTTACGGGTATTGGAGAATCTGAAGGAGAAGTAGTCTTTAACACCAGTTTATCCGGCTATCAAGAAATTCTTACCGACCCATCCTATCATGGTCAAATTGTTACAATGACTTATCCTTTAATCGGGAATTACGGGATAAATAAAGAAGATTTTGAATCCTTAAATCTGAAGGTGGCGGGTTTTCTCGTAAAGGAATCAAGCCGAATTTCTAGTAATTGGCGTAGCAATAAGGACTTAGCTTTATATCTAAAAGAAAATAAGATATTAGGCATTGAAGGAGTTGATACGCGCGCTATTACTCGCCATATTCGAACCCGGGGTGCGATGGAAGCGGTTATTTCAACCTCTGATAAGAGTGATTTAGAGTTGATTCAACAAGCAAAAAAATCAAAAGGAATCCTTGGTCAAGATTTAGTTAAGGATGTAACCACAAAAGAAGCTTATTTTTGGAATGATTCCGGTGGATATAAAGTAGTAGTTTTAGATTGTGGGGTGAAATTTAATATTTTACGAAAGTTAGAAAGATTAAATTGTAAGGTTTTTGTGATGCCGGCTAAATCTAGCTCAGAACAAATATTAGCTCAAAAGCCGGATGGCGTTTTAATTTCAAATGGGCCCGGAGATCCAGAAGGCGTACCTTACGTAGTGGAAACAGTCAAAGGCTTGCTGGGTAAAGTTCCTTTATTTGGTATTTGTTTAGGGAATCAAATGTTGGGGCTTGCGCAAGGTGCTAAAACTTATAAATTGAAGTTTGGCCATCATGGCGGTAATCATCCCGTGAAGGATCTTCGCGATGGTAAAATTTCGATTACTGTGCAAAATCATGGCTTTTGCGTAGATTTAGATACTTTAGATAAAGACAGTATTGAGGTGACTCATCTGAATTTAAATGATCATACGGTTGAGGGCCTTTGTCATAAAAAGATACCTTTATTTTCAGTTCAATTTCATCCAGAATCAGGCCCAGGCCCTCATGATGCCCAATACTTGTTTTTAGATTTTATAAAAATGATCGAAGAATTCAAAGTAACCAAGACTTAGGACTTAGAACATAGGACTTAGGACCTAGAACATAGGACCTAGAACATAGGACATAGGACTTAAAATATGCCAAAACGTACAGATGTAAAAAAAATATTAATAATTGGTTCCGGCCCGATAATTATCAGCCAAGCTTGTGAGTTTGATTATTCGGGAGCTCAAGCCTGTAAGGCCTTACGAGAAGAAGGCTATCAGGTTGTTTTACTCAATTCTAATCCGGCCACGATTATGACTGATCCGCAATTAGCAGACGCAACTTATGTGGAGCCAATTAATGCGGATATTGTTGAAAAAATTATTCAAAAAGAAAAACCAGATGCGATTTTACCCACACTTGGCGGACAAACTGGTTTAAATACTGCGATGGAAGTCGTGGAACGGGGAGTATTAGAAAAATATAATGTAAAATTGATTGGAGCTGAATATGAAGTTATAAAAAAAGCAGAAGATAGAAAATATTTTAAAGAAGCAATAGAAAAGATTGGGCTAGACCTTCCTAAAAGCGGATTAGCCTACAATATGGAAGAAGCAAAAAAAGTTTTATCCGAGATCGGGTTGCCTTTAATAATTAGGCCCAGTTTTACCTTAGGTGGAACTGGCGGAAGCATTGCTAATACTGAAGAAGAATTTATGGAAATGGCTAGAGTTGGGCTTCACAATAGCATGATCAGTGAAATATTGATTGAAGAATCTATTGTGGGTTGGAAAGAGTATGAACTAGAGGTGATGCGGGATAATAAAGATAACGTGGTGATAGTTTGCTCTATTGAAAATATTGATCCGATGGGGGTCCATACCGGAGACTCAATTACCGTAGCTCCAGCTCAAACTTTGACTGATTATGAATACCAAAAGATGCGGGATGCATCATTAGCGATAATCAGAGAGATTGGGGTTGAAACCGGCGGCTCAAATATTCAATTTGCTGTTTGTCCGGAAACCGGCAGAATGGTTGTAGTTGAAATGAATCCTAGAGTTTCGCGCAGTTCGGCTCTTGCTTCGAAAGCCACGGGTTTTCCTATTGCAAAATTTGCAGCTAAATTGGCAGTAGGTTTTAGTTTAGATGAAATCAGAAACGATATTACCAAAGAGACTCCTGCTTCTTTTGAACCAAGCATTGATTATTGTGTAGTAAAGATACCGCGTTTTACTTTTGAAAAATTTCCGGAAGCAAAAGATATATTAGGGATTTCTATGAAGTCGGTTGGTGAAACTATGGCTATCGGCCGCACCTTTAAAGAAGCTTTACAAAAGGGGTTACGTGGCTTAGAAATTGGCCATTCTGGTTTAGATAATAAATTAGATTATAAAGAAATAACCGATGAAAAAATTAGTTTAAGATTGAGCGAACCTAACGCTTCTCGTATTTTTTATATTAAATATGCACTTCAAAAAGGATACTCTGTTGAAAAAATAAATAAACTAACCGGTATCGACCCTTGGTTTATTGACAATATTAGTCAAATTGTCGAATTAGAAGTTAGACTAAAACGAGCGGGAGAAAGTATTAAACCAGACTTGTTGCTTAAAGCAAAGCAATTTGGATTTTCTGATTTCCAATTAGCTAAAATTATTAATATCGATGAAGCAGCTATAAGAGAAAAAAGAAAGAAAGCCAAAATTGAAGCTACTTTTAAGTTAGTTGATACTTGTGCTGCTGAATTTGAAGCTTATACCCCTTATTATTATTCAACCTATGAGCAGGAAGATGAAACTAGAATATCTAAAAACAAGAAAATAATGATTTTAGGCGGTGGCCCGAATAGGATCGGCCAGGGGATCGAGTTTGATTATTGTTGTTGCCATGCTTCTTTTGCTTTAAAAGAAGAGGGTTATGAGACGATTATGGTGAATTCAAACCCGGAAACTGTTTCTACCGATTATGATACTTCCGATAAGCTTTATTTTGAGCCACTTACCTTAGAAGATGTGATGAATATTATTGATAAAGAGAAGCCAGACGGGGTGATAGTCCAGTTCGGCGGTCAAACTCCCCTTAATTTGGCGAAAAAGTTAGAGGAATTAGGTGCTCCGATAATTGGGACTTCCGTCGCCTCTATTGAACGAGCTGAAAATAGAGATGAATTTTCCAAAGTAGTGAATAAGCTTGGTATCAGCCAGCCTGCTTGTGGTTCAGCTAGATCAGAGAAGGAAGCAATTGTAATTGCAGAAAAAATCGGTTTTCCGATATTAGTCCGGCCTTCTTATGTATTAGGTGGCAGGGCAATGAAGATAGTCTATGACCAAAATTCATTAAAAGAATTTATGGAAGAAGCAATAGATGTCTCCCCTGAGCATCCGATTTTAATTGATAAATTTTTAGAAGATGCAGTTGAGGTAGATGTAGATGCTGTTTCTGATGGTAAAAATACAATTATTGGCGGGATTATGGAGCACGTGGAAGAGGCAGGAGTTCATTCTGGTGATTCAGCTTGTGTTCTTCCGCCACATAACTTAGATGAGCAGATTATAAATAGAATAAGGGAAGATACTTATGCGATTTCAAAAGAACTAGGAGTAAAAGGCTTGATCAATATTCAATTTGCAATAAAAGATGGTAAAGTTTTTGTTTTAGAAGTTAATCCGCGGGCTTCTCGCACCACTCCTTTTGTAAGTAAAGCGACTGGTGTGCCTTTAGCTAAAATAGCTGCTAAGGTTATGACCGGTATTAGTCTAAAGCAAGCAGGTTTAACTCAAGAACCGGTGATAAATCATATCGCAGTAAAAGAATCGGTATTGCCATTTTCGCGTTTTTCCGGTGTAGATATTATTTTGGGCCCGGAGATGAAATCAACCGGTGAAGTTATGGGTATTGATCAAAATTTTGGCAAAGCTTTTTACAAAGCTCAAATTGCTGCCGGTCAATTATTACCAAAAGAAGGATTAATTTTTATAAGTTTAAAAAATACTGACAAAAAGCCAATGATCCCAATTGCGAAACAATTATCTGAAATGGGTTTTAAGATCATTGCTACCGAAGGAACAAGAGAAGCTTTTCTGTCAGAAGATATACCGGTTGATTTAATTGGGAAGATTTCAGAAGGAGATAAGCAAATATTAAATTATATCCAAACCAATAAGATAAATTTAATTATAAATACTCCATCCGGAGAAATTGGCCAATCAGACATGCGGCCGATAAGGAGCAAGGCTGTAATGCAAGGCATTCCGTGTATTACAACTGTTCCGGGAGCAAAAGCTTTACTGGAAGGGATGAAAGCAATTAATTCAGAAGAATTAGAAGTGAAGCCTTTACAAGCTTATTATTGATTTAATATTATGTGTGGAATATTTGCAGTAAGCAATCATCCCCAAGCCTCTCGTTTAACTTACCTCGGCCTTTACGCTCTTCAGCATCGTGGTGAAGAAAGCGCAGGTATCATTAGTTTCGATGGGAAAAACACTAATTATCAAAAAAAAATGGGCCAGGTGGGAGAGGCTTTTGGTGAAGACTCTCTAGCTTCTCTCCGCGGAAAATATGCCCTCGGGCACGTTCGCTATTCAACTACCGGTTCATCTTCTCTGATCAATATTCAACCTTTTTTCGTTCGACATAAAAAAGGCCACATTAGCATTGCCCACAACGGAAACTTAACCAATACTGCCCAGTTGCATCGCAGAATGGAAGAAGAAGGTTCGATTTTTCAAACTAGTACGGATTCTGAAATCATTACTCATTTAATTGCAAAGTCTTTACAAACGGATATTAAGTTAAGAATCAAGTCAGCTCTTTCTCAATTGGAAGGAGCGTACTCATTAGTAATTATGGCCGATGATATTATAATTGGCGCAAGAGATCCTTTTGGGTTTAGGCCTCTTTGTTTGGGTAAACTAGATAATTCTTATATTTTAGCTAGTGAAACTTGCGCGCTTGACTTAATCCATGCTGAATATATCAGAGATGTTGAGCCGGGTGAGATTGTATTTATAAAAGATAAAAAATTAGAATCGGTAAAATTAGCCAAAAAAGAAAAAAATGCATTTTGCATTTTCGAACATATTTACTTTGCTCGCCCTGACAGTAATATTTTTACTAAAAATGTTTATTTGACCCGAAAACGCTTGGGCCAACAGTTAGCCAAGGGATACCAGCCGGATTGTGATTTTGTGATGCCGATCCCGGATTCAGGTAGTTATGCTGCTTTAGGTTATGCCGAGGTTGCAAAGCTACCTTACGAAACAGGGATGATCAGAAATCATTATATCGGCAGGACCTTCATCCAGCCTTCTCAATTTATAAGAGATTTTCGAGTCCGCGTAAAACTGAATCCGGTCAAAGATGTTTTAGTTGGCAAAAAGGTTTTAATAATTGAGGATTCTATCGTAAGAGGCACAACTTCAAAAGCGAGAATAAAAACTTTACGGGAAGCCGGGGCCAAGGAGGTTCATATGGGGGTTAGCTGTCCTCCGATAATGTTTCCTTGTTTTTACGGTATTGATTTTCCGACTAAAGAAGAGTTAATTGCCTCTTCTAAAAGCATTGATGAGATTAGAGATTTTATGGGATTAGATAGCTTGTATTATCTAAGCTTAGAAGGATTGCTTGCAGCAATGTATTTGCCGGGAGAGGATTTTTGTACTGCTTGTTTTAACGGTAAATATCCTGCCTGTATCCCGGAGGCTTTTAGCAAAAACATGCTTGAAGAGGAAGGTAAACAATGTCTAGAACAATAGGTTTTGATAATAATAAATATCTAAAACAACAAACAGAAGCTATTTTAGAAAAAGTAAAGCAATTTAATAATAAATTATATCTTGAGTTTGGTGGAAAGTTGCTTTTTGATTATCACGCTCACCGGGTTCTTCCCGGGTTTGATCCAAACGTAAAAATGCGGCTTCTGCAAAAATTAAAAGAAAAAGCGGAGATCATTCTTTGTATTTATGCCGGCGATATTGAAAGAAAAAAAATGCGGGCTGATTTTGGGATTACTTATGATGCTGATGCCTTAAAAGTTATTGATGAATTAAATCAATGGGGCCTGCAGCTGAGAGCTGTTGTTATTACTCGTTTTGACGGCCAGCCGGCTGCAAGAATATTTAAGAACAAGCTGGAACGGAGAAAAATTAAAGTTTATACTCATCAATTTACCAAAGGCTATCCCACTGATATTGATCGGATTGTAAGCGAGGAAGGCTATGGTGTAAACCCTTACATTAAAACAAAGAAATCATTGGTGGTGGTGATTGGCCCCGGCCCCGGCAGTGGAAAGTTAGCTACTTGTTTGTCTCAATTATATCATGAACACACAAAGGGGAGAGAGGCCGGTTATGCTAAATTTGAAACTTTTCCAATTTGGAATTTACCACTAAAGCACCCTGTAAATGTTGCGTATGAGGCAGCTACTGCAGACATCAAAGATTATAATATGATTGATCCTTTTCATTTAGATAATTATCAGCAAACAGCTGTAAACTATAATCGTGATGTCGAGGTTTTTCCAGTTTTAAAAAGAATTTTGAAAAAAATTACAAAAAAAGCAGATATTTATAAATCACCTACTGATATGGGAGTAAACAGAGCCGGTTTTGGTATTGTCGATGATAAATTGGTTAGAGATGCAGCTTGTCAAGAAATAATCAGAAGGGTTTTTCGCTATAGTTGTGAATATGCCCTAGGCCTTACTGATAAAGATACAGTTGAGAGAAGTCGGCTGCTGCTGGAAGAGTTAGATATTAAAATTGAGCAACGCAGAGTTGTAAAAGCTGCTCGGAAAATAAGCCAAAAAGCTGCAAAAGGTAAAAAAGAGTCATCTGATTTTGTGTATACGGCGGCCATGGAATTGGAAAACTCTCAAATAATTACCGGTAAGAGTTCGTCGCTAATGCATGCTCCTTCCAGTCTTATTTTAAATGCGGTAAAGGCCTTAGCCGGGATCCCCGATAAGATTCATTTGCTTTCACCAAATACGATTGAATCTATCAAAAGGCTTAAAAGGAGCATTTCCAAAGCTAAGACAGCAAGTCTAGATCTAGAGGAGACTTTAATAGCCTTAAGTATCAGCGCCTCCACCAATCCAACTGCGGCCTTAGCTCTCAAAAATTTAAAAAAAATAAAAAATAGAGAAGTGCATCTCACCCACATCCCTTCATCTGGAGATGAGGCAGGTTTGCGAAAGTTAGGGGTTAATTTAACTAGCGATCCTAATTTTTCCTCAAGCAGTTTGTTTTTTGAATAAAGATGGCTTGACCGAAATTTATAAATTTGGTATACTGGTTTTATCAGGACAAAGGCGTCCTTTCTTGAAGAAGAAAGGGCGCCTTTTCTATTTTTTAAGGAGTTAAAATGGCAAAATTTATTTTTATAACAGGTGGAGTGGTATCAAGCCTTGGAAAAGGCATCGCTTCGGCTTCAATCGGAAAAATCCTGGAAGCTCAGGGCCTAAAAGTTAATTTAATCAAGTGTGATCCCTACTTAAATGTAGATCCCGGCACAATGAGTCCCTACCAACATGGCGAGGTTTATGTTACTGAAGATGGTGCCGAAGCTGATCTTGATTTAGGCCATTATGAACGGTTTACTAATGCTGAAATTCGGGCCCAAAATAATATTACAACCGGAAAAATTTATGAATCAGTTATAAAAAAAGAACGAAGAGGTGATTATCTGGGAAAAACCGTGCAGGTTATCCCTCATATCACCAATGAGATAAAAGCAAAAATTCGAAAAGTTGCTAAAAATAAAAAATTAGATGTAGTGATAGTCGAAATCGGGGGCACTGTTGGTGATATTGAAAGTTTACCGTTTTTAGAAGCAATAAGGCAATTTAGGCTTGAAGAAGGTTTTGGTAATACTTTAAGTATTCATGTTACCTTGGTCCCCTATATCAAAAGTGCAGATGAAGTTAAGACTAAACCGACTCAGCATAGTGTGGGCCGGATGAGAGAAATTGGAATTCAACCTGATTTTTTATTGTGTCGCTGTGATCAGCCCCTGGCCCCGGCAGTAAAAGAAAAAATTGCCTTGTTTTGTAATGTTAGCCAAGTTGATGTCATTGAGGCTGTAAATGTTAAAAATGTTTACGAAGTACCGGTAAAATTTCAAGAACAGGATTTAGGAAAAAAAGTTGCCAATAAACTGCACATAAAAAAAAGGCATAAAGATTTAAAAAGATGGAAAGAAAAGGTAGTTCAAAGGGTTTATTTTCCTAAAAAAGAAGTAGAAGTGGCTGTAGTAGGCAAATATATTAGTTTGCAGGATGCTTATAAATCAATTTACGAAGCTTTAATCCATGCCGGTATTGAAAATAACGCAAAAGTTAATGTAAAAAAAATTGATTCAGAAAATTTAGAAAAACAGGGAGGAGAAAAATACTTCGCTTCTTCAGCAGCAATACTTATCCCCGGTGGTTTCGGGCTGCGGGGGATTGAGGGAAAAATAAAAGCAGTTAATTTTGCGCGAGAGAAAAACATCCCTTATTTGGGAATTTGTCTTGGGATGCAAGTTGCTGTAATTGAGTTTGCCAGAAATTGTTGTAATCTGAAAAAAGCTAATTCTTCTGAGTTTTTTAAGGAAACTTTAGAGCCGGTTATTAACCTGATGTCAGAGCAAAAAAGCATTGAAGACAAAGGTGCGACTATGCGCCTGGGGGCTTATCGCTGTAAAATTAAAGAAAATACCAAGGCTCATCAAGCTTATAAAAAATTAAGTGTTAACGAGCGCCATCGCCATCGTTTTGAATTTAATAACAATTATAAAAAGATAATGAAAAAAAATGGTATGATTTTTTCCGGCATAAATCCTAGCCGCAATTTAGTCGAAATTATCGAACTAAAGAGCCATCCTTGGTTTATTGGCTGCCAGTTTCATCCTGAATTTAAGTCAAAACCGGACAAAGCCCACCCTTTATTTAAAAGTTTTATTAAAGCTGCTCTCTAGTATCTTAGTGTAAGATTTAGTGAGGTAGTTTTATCCCCTTCAAAGGTAAAAATGGC
>CAZSDJ010000050.1:2193-9297 GCA_964605645.1 uncultured Planctomycetia bacterium | reverse complement strand
GATAGATTAAAGACCGGCCAAAAGCGAAGATCAATATAATCAACTACAGCCCCCAGCATAATCCGGTCAATTAAATTAGAGATAGCTCCGCCAAAAATCAAGCCGGTAGCTATTAAAAAAGTAATGTTCTTTTTTCCTTCTTTTTTAAAAATAAATAAAAAAAATAAAATTAAAATTAAAGTAAGGTAAATTAAAAAATTCGCCTTGCCCTGCAACAAGCCAAACGCAGTGCCAGTATTAAACACAACTGTAATATAAACAAACTTATCAATTAAAGGAAAAGACTGGTAAGCAAAATTGAGGCGCAAATATGTTTTTATAAAAAAATCTAAACCAATAATTAAAAAAGCAATGAAAGGGGTTATTAAGAGATTAACTTTATCTTTCTTCTTCTTCAATTTTTTGCTGGCATTTTGTTCCGTAACGGGCATAAGGTATTGCTTTTAATCTTCTTTTTGCAATCGGTTTTTTACACATTTGGCAAAAACCATATTCATTGTCATCAATTCTTTTTAATGCCTCATCGATTTCCATAACAGTTCTTCTTTCTGCTGAAACCAAACCTAAATTAAAGTCTCTTTCGTAACTGTCTCCAGCGCGGTCTGCCAAGTGAAGGCTGTAAGCAGAAATATCTCCGGAAGCTTCTTGCTGAGATTTCCGCAGGGACTCTTCAGAAATTTCCTGGATTTGCTTCATTAAATCATCTTTTAAATCCAGTAATTGTTCCCGGTAGGCATTTAAATCTTTTTTTGAAAACCTTTGTTTTTTCTTTCTAGTTGTTTTTTTAACGCTCTTTTTTTTAGTTACCTTTTTTTGTTTAGTTGTCTTTTTTTTCGTTGTCTTTTTTCTTTTAGTTGTTTTCTTTTTCATGGCCAGCCTCCTTAATTGCTGTGACACACTTTGTACATATTTGTGGATATTTATTATCTTTGCCTACATCTTCTCGCCAATTCCAACAGCGAATACACTTTTCTCCTTCTGCTTTTTCAACCTTAATTTTAAAATCGCCTTCTTTGATTGTTACTTTTGATACAATAAAAATTTCTGCTAATTTTTCTTTATATTGTTGATAAAACTCTATCTCGTTTTTATCAAAAAATACAATAACATGTGCCTGAAGCGAACTGCCAATCTGATTGTTTTCACGTTTATTCTCGATTTCCTTTAACACTTTTTGGCGCAAAAGCCTCAACTTTTTCCATTTACTCACCAGTTGTTGGTCAATTTGATCTTCTTTGTATAAACCTTTTAACTCGGAAATAAAAATTGACTGATCTTTATCACCGATCTCCCAGCAACTATAAGCTTCTTCGGCCGTAAATGAAAGTATCGGCGATATTAATTTCAACAGTATCAGCAAAACTTTAGAAAGAACAAACTGAGACGAACGCCTGGTATCAGAATTAGATGAATGAGTATACAAACGGTCTTTCAAAATGTCAAGATAAAAAGAACTTAAAGTTTGGTTGCAAAAATGAAAAATATTTTGGCAAACTTTATAGAAACTAAATACATCATAAAGCTTACGAGTTTCTTGAAAAAATATCATTGTCTCCGAAAGCATGTAGCGGTCAATTTCGGTCAAATCACTAAAGTTAAATTGATGCTGAGACGGCTTGAAGTCATAAATATTACCAAGGATAAAACGAATTGTGTTGCGTATCTTTCGATAAAGGTCCGATAGTTGCTTGATGATATCCGGCGATATTTTTACATCTTCGCGGTAATCCGAATAAGCGGTCCAAAGGCGCAAAATCTCTGCTCCGTATTTTTGAGAAATATCTTGAGGCGCAATGACATTACCTAATGATTTCGACATTTTCTTACCTTGGCCGTCTACCACAAAACCATGAGTTAAAATTGCCTTAAATGGCGCAGAATTTTTTGCAGCTACAGCTGGAATTAATGATACTTGAAACCAACCGCGATGTTGGTCGCTGCCTTCTAGATAAAGGTCAGCCGGAAATTGCAATTGATCCCGTGCTTCTAAAACAGCTTTGAAACTAGCACCGGACTCAAACCAAACATCTAAAATATCAAATTCTTTTGCGAAAGTATCAGCTTTGCAATTAGGGCAACAAAATCCTTCTGGTAAAAATTTTTCCAAAGGATGTAAAAACCAAGCATCGCTGCCTTCTTTCTTAAAGATATCGGCAGCATTTGAAATAATCGCGGGTTTAAGAAAAACTTCTTGGCAAGATTGGCACTTGATAGCAGGTATTGGTGCGCCCCACAATCTTTGCCGGGATAAGCACCAATCCGGACGCGACTCAAGCATTGCTTTCATCCGGTCCTGGCCGCTATTTGGAATCCATTTTACACTTTTTATTTTCTCAAAAAGTTTTTCCCGTAAATCATTGTGCTCAATATTAAAAAACCACTGGTAGGTAGCCCGAAAAATTATTGGTTTCTTGCAACGCCAACAATGTGGATAAGAATGAGTAATCTCTTCCTGCCAAACTAAGTTATCTTTTTCTTTTAATTTATCCAACACCAATTGATTTGCTTTATAAATATTTTTTCCCCTAAATTCATTTGGCTCTAAAAACCTGCCATCTTCGCCAACAGGCATGATAATTTCTAAATTATATTTTTTTTGCAGAGAAAAGTCTTCTTGGCCGTGGCCGGGGGCAATGTGCACACAGCCCGACCCATCATCCGCTGAAACAAAATCTGCCAATACCACCGGAGAATCACGCTTGATAAAAGGATGTGCTAATTGGATTCCTTCGAGGTCCTTGCCTTTGATTGTAGCGATAACTTCAAATTGGCAATCAAGTTTTTTCTCTATTTTTGGCCTCAGCTCAGACCCTACTACAATTATTTTATTTTCATACTTAACTAAATTGTAATTAAGCTCGGGGTGGACTGCGACTGCAACATTTGAGACAATAGTCCAGGGAGTTGTGGTCCAAACACAAAAGTAAGCATCTTGATCGTCTAGTTTAATAATTTTGTCCGAATCCTCTTTTAATTTAAAAAGAAAATATATCGAATTAGATTTTTTATCCTGGTATTCAACTTCAGCTTCGGCTAAAGCAGTTTCGCAACTTGAACACCAATTAACCGGTTTTCTGCCCCGATAAATATAGCCGGCTTGGGTTAAATCTTCTAGCAATTTCATTACTGAATATTCATACTCCGGATTAAGGGTAAGGTAAGGATTTTCCCAGTCAGCAAAAATACCCAAGCGAATAAAGTCTTTAGTTTGTAATTCAACAAACTTTTTTGCGTAATCGTGAGCACGGCGGCGAAATTCAACAATATCAACATCATGCTTAGTTTGTTTTAATTTCTTAAATAACTGATGCTCAACTGGAAGGCCGTGGCAATCCCAGCCGACCGTCAAAGGGCAATCAAAGCCATCTAAAATCTTAAACTTAATAATTATATCTTTTAAAATTTTATTTAAGGCGTGGCCAATATGAATTAAGCCGTTAGCATAAGGAGGGCCATCGTGAAGTATGTACTTGGGTTTACCAGCTCTTTTTTTACGTAATAGCTTATAAATTCCAGAGTCTTGCCAAACACTGATCCTTTCCGGCTCACGTTTTGCTAGATTAGCCCGCATCGGAAAAGATGTTTTCGGTAAATTTAAGGTCTGTTTATATTCCATTTTAGAAGGTAACTAATTTTTTAAATTTTTTAATTCTGTTTTCTATTTTTTTTGCATTGATTTTTTGCAAAGATTCCAAGCTAAAACCCTCAACAGCAAAGGTTGCGGTAATTGTACCATAGATAGCAGCTTTTTTTAAAGCTTGAATGCTTTTACTTTTGGTCAGCGCCAAATACCCCATTACTCCCCCGGCAAAACTATCGCCGGCACCGGTTGGATCTACTACCGACTCCATTAGATAAGCCGGAGCAGTAAACAAATGTTTTCCCGATACCAATAAAACTCCGTGCTCACCCCGCTTTATAAATATCTTTTTGGGGCCAAGCTTTAGTATTGAACGAGCTGCTTTTAGCAGGTTCGGTTCTTTAGTTAATTGACGTGCTTCAGATTCATTAATAAAAAAAATATCAATATTTTTTAATAATTTTAATAATTGTTTACGTTTGTTCTGAATCCAAAAATCCATAGTATCGCAGCCAACAATTTTAGAAGTTCTCGCTTTAATTTGTTTTAATATATTGTTTTGTAATTCCGGATCAATATTGGCTAAAAAGATATGTTTACTCTTTTTGTATTCAACAGGAAGCTTTGGTTTAAAATTCGCAAATACACCTAATTCTGTAGAAAGCGTTTTCGGATCGGCTAAATCCCAACCGTATTCACCGGACCAGCTAAATGTTTTTCCAGTTACTTTTTGAAGCCCTTGTAAAGATATATCTTTTTTTTGAAATGATTTAATAAATTTATGGGGAAAATCACTACCGACTACTGCAATTAAGTTGACTTTTGAAAATATACTGGCAGCATGGGAAAAATAACTTGCAGAACCTCCCAGCACCCTCTTTTTTTTGCCAAAAGGGGTCTTTATTGAATCAAGGCCAACTGAACCAACAACTACGATACTCATTTTATATATTTTTCGATTAAAAGATTAAGTTTTTTCTTTACCTCTGCAGAAATAAACTCTGGCCTTGTCACTATAGTATTTTTTAAGGCTTGATTGCAAGTGCATTTTTCTTCAGGATCTGCTAAGGCGATAAATTCTTTAATAATTTTTTTAGAATTTTGAGAATTTTTTTGCAGATATTTTACAATAACCTCAATACTAACTTCACCAAAATCAGGATGCCAACAATCAAAATCTGTAACTGCCGATAAACTTGCATAACATATTTCAGCTTCGCGAGCCAGCCTTGCTTCTGTGAAATTCGTCATCCCAATAATATCAGCACCCCAGCTCCGATATAGATTTGATTCAACTTTAGTAGAAAATTGAGGCCCTTCCATATTTAAATAAGTACCACCAAGATGATAATCTAGGCCAACTGATTTTACTGCTTTTTCTAAGCTTTTTGCCAAGTTGCTACAAACCGGATGAGCCAAAGCTACATGGGCAACTATCCCTTTTTCAAAAAAAGTATTCTTGCGTTTTGTGGTTCTATCGATAAATTGATCCGGAATCACAAAATCAAGCGGTTTCATTTTTTCATTTAATGATCCACAAGCTGATACCGAAAGTATCTTGGTAACCCCTAATTCCTTCATACCATATATATTGGCTTGATAATTTATCGATGAGGGGCTATTCTTATGGCCCAGGTCGTGACGAGGTAGAAATACAATTTCTTTTCCATCTATTTCACTTAAGATATATTTACTAGATGGCTCCCCGAAAGGTGTAGCTAATTTAATTTCTTCCTTTTTTCCAATATCTTCTAAATGATAGATTCCGGTTCCGCCAATGACCCCTAATCTTTTCATTTTTTACCTCTCCTTTTACCAGCAGGCATCTTTTTTGCTTTTTCAAAAGCAGTAACAATCCCTTTGGTTATGCTTTTTGCCAGTTTTGTTTTCTCAAAAGCAGCTATGCCTGCTTCTGTCGTTCCGCCTTTTGAAATAACCAGATTAAGTAATTGTGAAAAATTTTGGCTGTTATCTTTACTTAGCTTCGTTGCCCCATAAAAGGTTTGGGTTACTATTTTTTTGGCATCTTTTTTGTTAAAGCCTAATTTTAAAGCTGTTTTATAAAATGAGTCCATAAAATAATAAATAAAGCCGGGCCCGCTCCCGGAAAGCGCAGTAACCTTATCGATGTCACTCTCTTTACCTTTAATCACCTGCCCCATCAAAGAAAAAATATCTTCTACTTCTTTTAGGTCACTTTTTTTAGTTAAGCTCCCTTTGCTCATAAATGTTAAGCCTTCTCTTGCTCTTATCGCTAAGTTCGGCATAATCCTTACGACTTTTACTTTGGGTAATTTATTTTCAATATCTTTGATTGAGATCCCAGCCAAAATGCTAACTAGCAGTGGTTTATTTTGAATAATAAAGTGTTGATTCTTTTCGATAAAATCCGTTAGATCTTGCGGTTTTATGGCTAGAATTAAGAGTTGGCTTGCTTTAATTAATTGCTCTATATTTTTCGCTTTTTTAAACTTTTTTATCTTGTTAATTTTAGATTTTTCTTGATCATAAATCAAAACTTGGCTATAGCCGGATTCAAATATTGCCTCCGCACAAGCTGAACCCATATTACCAAATCCAATAATCCCTATTGTTTTATTTATTTTCATATCTGGGCTAAAATATCATAAAAAAAATAGAGTGTCAATCTAAACTTAAAATTGATAAAAATTGGCTAGTTTTTAAGAAGAAAAATAGGCCTAATATACTTCTTTAATCAGGTCTTTATTGAGGTAATAAGACCTTGTTATATATCTACTATCTTTTAGGAAAATAAAAGTAGGGTATCCCGATATCGAAAACTTTTTCGCTATTGTAGATTTTCTGTCTAAAACAATATCATCGGTTATGCATTTGGGAACATTTTCCCTTTCGATAAAATTTTCTACTCTGTTTTGCTTTTCCCCGCTATTTACTAAGATAAGCTTAATCCCGGCATAACTACATTGTTTCGATATTTTATCCAGTTGAATAACGCAATAGGGGCACCATGTTGTCCAGATAAAAAGAACTACGTTTCCAGACGAAGAAAGTTCCTGATAATCAACTTCTTCTCCGCCGAGGTTAACAAGTTGGTCTGCGTTAACCGAACCCATGCTTACGGCCAACAATAACATCAATATATAGAATCTTTTTTTAAAAATAGTCATTAAATAAAAGTATTGTTTTTAATAAGAAGAATAACCCAATTAATATTAATAAAACTCCTAAAAGTTTTCGAATCAACCCCAACCATTTATTGTATCGGGGTAATTTTTTAATTAAACTTGTAGATGTGCCCAATACAAGAAAAATTATACCATAGCCTACCGAAAATAAAAACAAAGAAAAAAATCCATAAAGGATATTCCTTTTAAGTGAAATTAGGCCAAAGATAGTTCCCAGTACCGGAAAATTACAGGGGATTATTGCTAACCCCGAGATTACTCCGAATAAAAATATTGAAAGTTTACTTTTTTCTCTATGCAGAAAATTAGTTTTATGAAAATAAGGTATTTTTAACTTAACGATATCAAGCTGGGCTA
>CAZSDJ010000050.1:0-2093 GCA_964605645.1 uncultured Planctomycetia bacterium | reverse complement strand
AAATTAGTTTTATGAAAATAAGGTATTTTTAACTTAACGATATCAAGCTGGGCTAGGCCAAAAATAAGAAAAAATACAGTAAGCAGCAGGTAGGTAACAGGATTTAAATATAGATCCTCGAACAAGATTCCTGCCAAAGAAGCAATCATCCCTAATGTTGTATAGACAACTACAATGCCGGATACAAACAGCAAACTCAAGAAAAAACCGCGAAGACGGGAATTTAAGGCAGCGGTACCGACAACCCCTAAGGTGACGGCTATCAAAGGATAACTGCAGGGAGAAAGGCTAACTAAAATACCGGCAAGCAGGCTTGCGCCTAACCCCAATAAGGGGGATGTTCTAAATAATTGCTCTAATTTTACCAGTAGATCTAGAAAAAGCATTACTAGCCGCTCAGTTCTTTATCTAACCAATCTTTGTAAGGCTTACTAAGCTTACCTAAGCCAAAACCAATTATTTCCGGTAGATCGTAAGGGTGGGTAGCTAAGACTTCTTTTTCTAACTTCTTAAATAGGTTATCTTTGGTTTTCACAATTAACAGAGATTCTTTTGCTTGATCAATTTCCCCCTGCCATAAAAACAAAGAATCTACCCCCGCAATGATATTAACACAAGCACAAAGGTGTTTTCTGAGAAGATTTTTAGCAATTTTTTTTGCTGCCGTTTTGGGTGAAGTTATGAAAACTACTATCATTTTATTTTTTTAGGAGTTTACAAAATCTTTGGGCTAATCTTTGACAATTCTCTTTTGTGCGCGAATCGACCTCGCCTAACGCAACCGGCCCGTAATGGTCACCTTTAAAATCACCTTGAATAATCATCCCGTGGATAAGCATCGCTTCTAAAATACTTAATACGGTGGTTTCATTACCTCCGGCTAAATTACGCGAAGTAGAAAATGCTGCCCCCACTTTCCCATCAAGTTTTCCGTGGAAAGCTACGCTATCATCAATAAGTTTTTTTACCGACGCTGCGAGCGTACCGTAATAAGTTGGCGAGCCGATAATTATTCCGTCATAATTAAGTAACTCTTCCGCCTTGATGCTTTCGGTATCTGTAATGTCGACATCGATCGCTTCTTTCTTGATAAAATCAGTTATTAATTCTGCTACCTTTTTGGTAGTCCCTCCCCGTGAATAATAAAGAACCAATACTTTCATCTCTCCCCCCCCTTTTTTCACTTACAAACTTACAACTTATAACTTATGACTTATGACTTAAAAAGTGCGCCCGGCAGGAGTCGAACCTGCAACCTTCTGGTCCGTAGCCAAACGATCTATCCAATTGATCTACGGGCGCAATCTAGTTATAATTCTTGGCTATTGTTTGTTGGGATGCGGTCAAAAACAACTCGTGTGATTCGATAAGTATCTGACTCTTCTTGAAAATAGATGGTAATTAATACCTTCTCAACCTTTCTGCACACTGTCTGATAGGCAAGCCGAGGGTAATATGGGTCAAAAGAAGATTTTTCCTCAATTAGTTTCTTAGAAAGGATCTCACCAAATTTGTCTTTGTATACCGAAACAAATAAATTATCAAAATATTTTTTAGTTTTTAGTTGGCTGAGAGTATTGGAATAATATTTAAAAAAAGCGACATAATCTTCATAGTTATATGCTTCTAAAGTTTTGTCAGATATTGAATCAAGAACATTTTTTAGATAATCAGAATCATTAATCGGATTGGCGCAAAGATTTGCTAAAGAAAACATCATACAGGCCACAGAGATTAAAATTATCTTTTTCATTCTAAAATTTAGCTAATATAAAGGTAAAGTTTATTTTTTACCTAAATTTATACTTCTAAGCCAATTTTTTTTGTTTTTTGCTTTTGATTCTGATTATTTTGCTCAACCACCCCAAAAGCTATGTCAGCTTTAGTGGGATCAAGCGTAAAATAATTCAAAAGAGCTTCAGATATCAGTTCCGCAGTAAGGTGTTTTGCGGAATTTGAAACAATTTTAAAAGTCTTCTCAATCATCTTGCCTCCCTTTTTATATTTAAACCGTGGCTATATTGTATTTAAATATTTATTGAAGTATTTTGATTATAAGTTTTTCTAAAATATAAGTCAAGAAATTATTTGCG
>CAZSDJ010000049.1:0-10125 GCA_964605645.1 uncultured Planctomycetia bacterium | reverse complement strand
CCTGCTAACGGGAAAATTATTGTTGTTTTTAATCTTGACATGTTACCCCATTACTATTTAAAATATTATAATACTTATATATTATAAGTAAAATATATATACAGACAACTCTTTTCCCACCTCGGAGGTGGGAATCGGTTAACTTGCTATTTAGATATCCCGGCAATTACAAAGGTGATATCATCGGCTTGGGGCATTTTTTTACTAAATTCATTTACCGTCTCGATTAATTTTTCTTTTATTTCCGGAAGGTTAAGGTTGCCATACCGGGATAAAAAATCCTTTAGCCCTTCTACCTCAAACTCTTCTCTTCTCTTGTTGCGGGCCTCTGTAATCCCGTCGGTATAGACAATCATTTTATCACCCTTTTGCATATTTTCCTGATATAGCTCATATTCTGTAGAAGCAATCACCCCTAACGGGACCCCTGCTTCAAAATTAATTTCAGAAGCCTTATCCGCTTTTTGCCGATAACACATTGGCGGCATATGGCCTGCTGAAGAAAAACTAATTTGTTTTTTATCAAAATCAAAAATAAGATAAATTGCCGTAATAAATTTTCCTTGTAAAGTTTTACTCATCTCTTTATTTAAACTAGTTAACACTGCAGCCGGATCTTCCTTTTTCCTGGCCAGTATGCGAAAAATACTGATAGTTTGAGCCATAATTAAAGCCGCCGACACCCCCTTACCCGATACATCGGCTAAAAATACACCTAATTTATTTTCATCTAACTGGATAATATCGTACAAATCCCCGGCCACAAATTTTGCCGGCTTCATATAACAACTTAAATCCAGGCCGGCAATATCTTTAATGCTTTTCGGCAAAAAACTTTTTTGAATTTTTTGGGCGATATCTAATTCTTTCTCTAAAATTTGTTTATTTTTTCTTTCTTCTAAAAATTTAACGATCACTGCCCCCAAATAAACAAAACCAATAATTAACATTACCAGAAAAGAATTAATATAAAACTGATAATAGGAAAACAATAAAAACGCTATCAGAAAAAATCCCAGCAATAAACTTAAACAAATAAACAATGATTTAATTGGTGAAAATTTTAAAGTTATTACAAAAACTAAACTAAAAATCAATAAAGCTATCCATAAATTTAAAAACAGAGAGGCTTGCTTTATAAAATCTTTGTTAATTATGCTATTGTAAACACTGGCTTGAAGGCCCAACATCGGATAGCTCTCCTCTAAGGGCATTGCTTTTAAGTCAGTGGTCCCGGCGGCTGTCAAGCCGACAAAACAAACTTTTCCTTTTAGCTTCGTTAAATCTAAGCTCGGTTTTTTGCCTTGTTTTATGTTGCGGTAAGATTTTAGAATTTCTAGATAAGAAAAATGAGGGAATGCTTTGTTCCATTTATCCGGAAAATTTACAAATAAACTATTATTTTTTCCAACCGGTATTTTAAGTTCTTTATCAACAATCACCTTTCTTTTTCTAAAATTTATTTTTTCTAAATTTAAATTAAGGCGGCCGGCCGCAGCCGCTAGGCCTAAATGGGGGTAGAGCTTGTTGCCAAACTTAACAAAAAGAGGTATTCTTCTAATTTTTCCATCAGAGTCAACAAAGACATTGATGTGGCCCACCCCTGAAACTGATTTTTTTATATCAGCTTGGATATCCGCCATTTTTTTCACAGCTTCCTGAGGCGCCCACTTTTGTTCTAAATTATTTAAATAAAAAACTATCGGCAGATAAACTTCTTCTGTTGCGATTGCTTGTGCAAAAACCTGATCGTAGAAAGTATTTTCGGCAAAGATAATGTCAAAAACAACAGCTTCTGCGCCAAATTCTCCCAGCACTTCTATTAAACTGGCATGAAAATCGCGCGGCAGAGGCCAAGCCGCCAGTTTATTTAAAGTATTATCGGTTATTTCAATAATTGCTATATCTTTAGAAACTGCCGGTTTAGGCCGCAACTTAAAAAATAAATCATAAAAAAATAAATCAAAACTAGCTAAAATATTACTCAAAGAGATAACTATGATTAATAAAAACAGAAAGGAAAAGCACCAAATTTTGGGAGGGATTTTTTTAAAAAACTTCATCTTTTAGAAGTAATAATGCCAGCCGCAACTGATTACATTTTCTGAAAATTCTTCTAAATCATCATTGGAAGAATTATAACGATAAATATAATCTAGGGATAAGGCTGTTTTTCTGCCTAAAAAATGCATTACGCCGGCTCGCGTTGAATAAAAATCATCTTCCTGCTTATAATTTTGGTTAGTAACTGTGCGGGTCTTATACTTTTTTTTCTCATAACTAAAATCAGCTAAAAGATAGGTTTTTCGGGTTGCCTGATAGGTTAAAGATAATCTTTGCGTATATGAATTATAATCATAGAAATCCAGATAACGGGCATTGGAATCATTACGTAAAAATTTAGTGCGAAAAGATAGATAAAGACGCCTGTTGATATCCAGGCCAATTTGGTAAGAGGCAGCAATCCGGCGGTCGAGGCGCTCAGTAGATTCACGAGTTGAAATTGTATCGGATAAAGTATTTTGAGAAATATAATCTTTTGAACCACCTTCAAACTGTAACTTATGCTTAAATCTACCTGAATCTTTTGCAAAATAAATAAACTCTTTATGAATTAAAAAATCTCCATCTTTATTTTTAGGATAATAAAGATAGCCCAAGTCATAGCCAATTCCTACATTACATAATAAAAACGCCTTATCTAATCCCAAGCGCAAATGATTAAGTAAACTGGTAACATCAGTGACTTCGTTGTAATTGATATAATCAAAATCATAATCAAATTTAAATTCTAAATCAGAAGATAATTTTTGCTTGTAATCAAAAGAATAAAGAAACTCTTCAAAAACATCACCGGTTCTCTCGGTAGACAGCTTTACGTTAGTATCGTAGCCGGAAAAAATTGCTATTTTTTGCGAAACATTCGGCCTAAAGCGATAACTTTCATCTTCTGGCCTGGCTAGTTTTTCTTCTTCTTTTTCCTCCGTAACTTGGGCAAAAGAAAGATTACCAACAAAAACCACCAAAACAAATAAAAATAATATTTTATACCTCATAATCCTCCCTAATTATTCTTATGTATCATCAAAAGTTTTTTCACAATCTCCTTACCCCACTTGTCATTGCGAGAAGTCCTTGGCATCAAAGATGTCAAGGACGACGAAGCAATCTCAAAGATCGTCAAATAAATCTTTCCAATCAGGATTTACCGATTCAATTAAATCGATTTTTTTCTTTCTGGAACCTGCTTTAATCTTCTTTTCCTTTTCAATAGCATCCAGTATATCGCTAAACTCTTGATAATAAACCAACTTTTTCACATTATATTTCTCAGTAAATCCTGCCGTTAATCCTTCTTTGTGCTCAAAAACCCTCTTCTGTAAATTACCGGTTACCCCAGTATAGATAACTGTATTATTTTTGTTTGCCATTAAATAAACATAACCTTTCTTCATTACTTAAGCATTGTTGATGAGATTGCTTCGTCCCTTCGGGACTCGCAATGACGATGCTGTTCCATTTTTTCATTCTCTTTTTCCGAGAACTTTTGGCGCTATCTATCAATACCTATCTATCTAATTTACTACGTCTCCAGTACCAGTATCTCTATCGGGAGTAGCGTCTTCTCTTCTCTTCTGGAAAAATTCTTCCCGGATTGAGTCGCGGCCTTCGCCTTTTAAATTGTCAAAAGGGGTAGGCCCGCCCGGCCTATGCCTGGGGCCGCCTCTTAAATTATTTACCCCGGATAAAAATCTATTCCACATTCTCCAATCATCACCGCTTAAATCAAAAATATCTCCGATTTGACCGCCGGGGCCCACATTAACTCCGGAACCACTGCCCAATATGGGATCTTGAGGCTTAATTAAACTTTCAACATAAATTTCGCCTTGAAAACACTTAACCGTAGTACCATCTTCATTTGATCTAACCGAATCGCCGGTTCCACGCACCCCGGCCACAGCAACGGGAGTTTTTATTTTAAATTCACCGAGATCAGCTAAATTATCAATAATGCTAAATATGCGGCCTTCCGGTAAAAAAAGTTCGCCCGGTTTTAGTTGCTCAAGTTTAAGGTGAGAATTTTGGTCAATGGTAATTAAATTATCTAACTCTTGATCAAAGGCAAGTGTACAAGATGAATCTTTCCCGGTTTTAACTTCCGCCTGCTTTTTAAGATAAGTTCCGATAGTAGCTGCCTGCCAACTATCAGCTGCACCAATCTTCATCTCTACATCGCCTTCTAACTTTATAATTTTAGCAGTTTGGCCAAAAGCTAAACTCAGAGAAAAAAAATAAAAAACCAATAAACACAAAAACAATTTTTTCATATTAACCTCCGGTTTATTTTTTAAAAAGCAGTTTCCAGGGGTGGCTTTTGATGTCAGCTGTAAATTCTTCTAAATTCTCAGAAGTTGTCTCTAAATTACTGATCATCCTGCTCACTTTATCTTGATTGCTTTCTACAGTATAATCTAAATTTTTAGTTAATTTCTTAACTTCTCCAGTTAAATTATTTAAATTATCGATTAAGTCATCCATATCAACATAAGGCTTGCCTTCTAATCTACTATCCGGTTTTAAAAAACCTTTGCCGGTATGAGAAGTTATTTGAATATATTTTTCCCCCATCATCCCTAAAGTCTTAATTGATACTTTTGGATTTATTCTTATTTTTACACCTTGGTCAATTAAGAGTTTTAGAAGAATATGAGTACGGTCTTGTTGGGAAATAACCTTTACCTCTTCTACTTCTCCCACTTCATAACCATTAAGCATCACCGGCGCCTTTACATCTAAGCCGGCTACTTCATTAAAGGTTACATATAAATTATAGCCTGTTTTTTTAAGGCTTACTTTTCCCGTCTTGAAAGTAATTGCTGCCAAACCGAGAATGCAAATTAAGAAAAATAAACCCACCTTAAACTCATTGCCGTATTTTTTCATGCTCACGCTCCTTATACATTATTAACTTCGAACGATTAAATTCCAATACACAAACCACAAATTACAAACAATATACAATTCCAAATACCAAAATTACAAACAAAATATAAATATTTTGGATATTGTAATTTGAAATTTGTGATTTGTGATTTGTTTGGCATTTGCTCTTTGTAATTTGTAATTTCATCTAATCTATTACATCTTGAATATCTACATCGCTAAAAACATTTATCGGGCCTTCGGGATTGCCTTCGATGAATTGCCTCACATATGGATTTTTCGTGACTTTTAAACTTTGATTTGAATTAATCTCGGCAATTTTTCCTTTATGGATCATCGCCGAACGGTCAGCGATGTCAAAAACAGATTGCATATTGTGGGTTACAACAACTGATGTAATAAGCAGCTTCTTACTTAAGTCTTTAATCAACTTATCAATTACCCCTCCCACTACCGGGTCCAGGCCGGATGTAGGCTCATCATAAAATACAATATCAGGATCTAAGGCAATGGCGCGGGCAAGCCCCACCCGTTTGCGCATCCCGCCTGAAATCTGAGAAGGAAAATAATCTTCAAAGCCCCGCAACCCAACCAAAGAAAGTTTCATCTTGACTATAATATCTATTATATTTTCCGCCAATTTAGCATGTTCACGAATCGGGAGCGCAACATTATCTTTTACCGACAGTGAATCGAGAAGAGCTGAATATTGAAAAAGCATCCCCGCTGCCCTTTTTATTTTATTTAATTCGGAATCTTTGGCAGTAGCTATGTTTTTATCTTTAATAAATACTTCTCCGGCATCCGGTTTTAGGGCCCCGGTCATTACTCTCATCAGGGTAGATTTACCTGAACCCGAACAACCCATAATCACAAAAGTCTCGCCGCGATAAATATCTAAACTTACATTATCGATAACAGTCAGGTTGCCAAAAGTTTTGGTAACATTCTTTAGAGAAATAATTACTTCTTGTTTATTGTTGTTATCAGACATTGGAAAAATAAAACATTGTAGTTAATACACAATCTGCCAAAATTATTAAAATAAAACTGGTCACTACGCTTTTGGTAGTTGCCTTACCCACCCCTTCTGCCCCGCCTTTGGTGTTAAAACCTTGATAACAGCCGATTAAAGCAATTATTATGCCAAACACAAAAGATTTAGATAAACCGGTATAAATATCTTTTAGTTCTAAATACTTAAAAGTAGTTTGGATATAAAGCGAAGAACGCAGCCCCAAGCTGGTAATACCCACTAAATACCCCCCTAACATTCCGGCGATATTGCCTAAAATAGTCAAACAAGGCTGCATAAAAAACAAAGCGATAAATTTCGGCACCGCTAAAAATCGCACCGGATTTATCGCCATTATATCTAAGGCCTCAATTTGTTCACTAACTTTCATCGAACCAATTTCTGCCGTTATCGCCGAACCAACCCGGCCGGCAATAACTAACCCCACCAGCACCGGGCTTAATTCCCGAGTTAAAGATACTGCAACCAATGATGCCACATAAATTGTTGCCCCCATCTGCTCTAGTTGATAAGCTGACTGCATTGCCAATACAATCCCGGTAAAGATAGTTACAAAAAATACGATTACAGCCGAACGTAAGCCGACAAAAACCATCTGATGAAAAATACTGGCTCGACGCGCCGGTTTAGACTTAAAGGGCCCGATAAATATCCAATACAGAATATCCAGAAAAAGAACTGTAACACCAACTACAGCTTTATAAAATGAAATTATACTTTCACCAATTTTTGAAATCACTTAAACCTCTCAACTGCTTGCTCTTTACTCGGGCAAATATCAAATAATTTATCCAATTTTGTCACTTCAAACACACTTTTTACTTTAGTAGTTAAATTACAAATTTTTAATTCACCTTCAATTTTTTTAAGACGTTGCAGTAGTTCAATCAAGGTGGCTAATCCTGAGCTATCTATATAGGTAAGTTCTGCACAATCAATGACTACCTTCTTTATCCCTTGTTGAGTATATTGGTCAAAGGCTTTTCGCAAATCCGGCGAAGTATCAATATTAATTTCTCCCGAAATTGATGCAATAATTATACCATCTTTTTTAACTTCATTTATTTTCATAGATCCCCCTTATTTAAATACTTTATCATCTTTAGCTTACAGCCTCTATCAAAAAAATCAACTTTATCCATAAAGTTATTGATTAAGAATACGCCTCTGCCCGACTGTTTAGTTAAATTATTTTTATCAGTTGGTGATTGTAAATTTGTATAATCAAATCCTTGACCCTGGTCTTTAATACAAATTTCTAATCTTTTATCTTTTTTTTCTATTCTTAAAGAAACTGGTTTGCTTTTATCGGATTGGTTACCGTGCTTTATAGCATTAATCAAAGCTTCGGAAAGTGCGAGTTTTATATCAAAAAGGATATCTTCTTTAATGCCGCTATTTTTTAATTTTTTGATAACTTTTTCTGTAAAGGAAGGAACTTCTTGTGGTAATAATTTAATTTCTCGATCAATTATCAAGATTACCTCAAATTATTTTTTTAAAGTCTTTTTTAAATTAACTAAATCAGTGTAATGTTTTTTTTCTTGATTTATCACCTGATCAATTAATTCTTTTCTTTCTGTTTTTAAGTATTCTTTAAAAGAAGTATAAACTAAAATTGATTCTTTCTCAATGCTTATCCCAAAGTTAACGGCTTCTAAATCATCTTTAAAACCTTGACTTAATTTTTCTTCAATTATCTGAGGGCTAAAAATATATTCGGCAGCAATGGCCCGGATATAATTATCGTACTCACCGGGATTAAGATCATAAACTATATAATCACCGGCTTTGGCTAAAATTTGAGAAAATATCTTCTTATGCTCTATCTCTTGGTTCTTTAGATAATTCCAAACCTCTTTAACGGCAGGATTATCCGTCTTTTCTGCTAATTGACTGTATAATTTTGCCCCAGCTTCCTCAACTTTAATTGATATTTTTAGTATTTCTTGAGGATCAAATTGGTTTTCCATAAATTCCCCCTCATTTACTCTATTTTTTCAAATTGATCTTTTCCTACACCACATTCAGGGCATACCCATGAGTCGGGGATGTCAGAAAAACTAGTCCCCGGCTCTACCCCATTGTCCGGATCCCCTTTTTCCGGATCATAAATATAGCCACAAACAGTACATCTGTATTTATCCATATCGCCTCCTTTTTGCATTTAAATAGATGAGAAATAATTTTATCACGCTTGCCTAATTTGTAAAGAAAGTTCATTTGATAATTTGTTTAGCTTCTCGAATAACTTTTTTTATTGATTGATCTGAATTCGAAATATAAAAACCAGCAATATCAAAATGGCCGCCACCTTCAAACTTAGATGCAAACAAGGCGACATTGGCTTTACCTTTTGATCTTAAACTTACTCTTAGCTGGTTATTATCTTTCTCCCGAAAAAATATAACCATTTGCACACCCTTAATTGAAAGCATTTCATTGGGGAAAGGATCGACATCTTCATCCAAAGCTTTAAATTGCTTAAAATCCTTAGTTCTAACTATTGACCAAACAAGCCTATTTTGTTTTAGAAATTTCATCCTCTTTGCACACAAACTCCAAAGCATCATTGCCTCTTTGGATTTTGACCAATAAACGGTTTCTGAAATTTTTGAAAAATTAATTCCTATTTTTAAAAGTTCTGCACAAATTGCAAAAGTTTTTGAATTAGTCGAGGGTAAGCGAAAGGAATTTGTTTCTACTATAATTGAAGTTAAAATATTTTCCGAAATACTTTTAGTAAAGTTTATTTCCAATTTTTTTATAAGGTGATAAATGATTTCACCGGCAGCAGATGCTTTCGGATCAACTACAGAAATTTTGGCAAACTTACTTCTTATTTTATGGTGATCTATAGCAATAGATTTTTTAGCACTTTTAAAATCAACTAAATTATTCCCCAAAAGAGAGCCCTTGCCGCAGTCTACTGCAATTGCAAGATCAATATTTTTATGTTTTAAATTTTTTTTTATTAATTTAGCACCGGGAAGGGCTTGATATACTTTGGGTACGCTATCAGCATTCAACATCACAACCTTTTTGCCTAAAGATTTAAGCCCCAGGCCTAAGGCCAACATTGAACCAATAGTATCCCCATCTGGATTTATATGGCTAAATATTGCTATTGATTTGGCAGCTAAAATTTCAGCTTTGGCTTTTTTAAAGTTTGTGAGATTTTTTAAGCCCATAACTATTACTAGAGAGCTTGCTGGAATTGCTTTTTGTGTTTTATCTCTTCGGCGATAATATTTTCCAATTCATCTTTTACCTTTTTATCAGTTACCTCTTCTATGCAAGATTGATAAAATTGTATAGATCTTTCCTCAGCTAATTCTGCCAGTTTTAAAGCTTTCTTGGGAGTGTTAACTATCTTCTCTAATTCTTTTATATTTTTTACAAAATCAAAAATCCCATAATTTAAACTATCCAGTAAATCATTATCTTCGCTTCTATCTTCCTCTGACTCTCGCAATTCATATAAGCAGTCTTCGAAAAACTTAAGATGTTTGTTTTCTTCTTTAATCAAAAAGTCCAGCATTTCTTTAACTTTTGGATTCTCTGAAGCTTCTTTAAGTTTTTTGTAAAAATAAATTCCGTCTTTTTCAATTTTACAAGCTAATCGGTATGCTTCAATGTCATTAAAATCAGTGATTACAAACTGATCACCGCTACTTTCTATTTTCATTTATCCTCCTTGTAATAAAACTAAACTTTATGCGTTCCAAGTACCTTTTTCTTTCGATACCATTTTTTTTGAACAACAATTATCTGCTTGTTTTGCTTCCTTTTTTTTGCCGCAAACGGTACAAACATAGGTCTTTTCTTTTTTCTTCTCTTGGCTCATGTTTACCCTCCTAACTTACTTGTTCAACACTTTTGATTTCCGGTATTTTTTCTTTTAATTTTTGCTCAATAGACATCTTCAAAGTATAAGTACTCATTGGACAATGCCCACAGGCACCAACTAACCTCACCTTTACATCTCCCTGGTCTGAAACCTCAACTAATTCAACATCCCCGCCATCAGCCTGGAGAGCAGGACGAACCTCTGCTAAAACCTTCTCCACCTTTTCCCTAAGCATATTTCCCCTCCTCATTAAAAATGAATATATTTAGCGAATACCTTTATTTTTAATGAC